>JAYPXF010000019.1:33417-41848 GCA_038154405.1 Verrucomicrobiales bacterium
ACGGTATCTCGGTCGATCGCGTGGGGAACGTGTACCTGGCCGGGCACATTGCGCTCACCAACGGCGGAAATGTGCGATTCAACGATCTGACCTTCCTGCCACCCTCAACTCGCAGCGCGTTTCTGGCCAAGATCTCCAGCGAGATCGCGATTCGCCGTGAACCGGTGGATCAGGTCGCCACCAATCTCAATGTCGTGTTCCGGGCATTGCCCACGGGAGAACATCCGTTCAACTACCAATGGTTCTTCAACGGCACGACTCCCATCCCGGGGGGAACGAATGCATTTCTGCCATTGTTGACCCTGGAGGCGTTGCAGGCGGGCAATTATCATGTCGTGATCTCGAATGCGGCCGGAGTGGTGGTGAGCCGCGCGGCGCAGTTGACACTCGCGCTTCCTCCGGTCATCACCAACCAGCCGGCAGGCAAAGCCGCGGCTTTGAATCGCGACACGACGCTGAGTGTCGGCGTGGGGGGGATAGGGCCGTTCACTTATAAATGGTTCAAGGATGGAGTGACGATCACGAACGCCACCAATGCAACCTTGGTTCTGACCACGCTGCAGAACACCGATGCGGGCTCATACCACGTCGTGATCAACAACATCAACGGTTCGGCTACCAGTCAACCGGCGGCGTTGACGACTTTCCCGGAAGGTGTGCTGCCGTTGGTGGTGACGCCTCCCGCTGATACGAACAAGGTGGTTGGCGATTTCGTGAGTTTCGAGGTGGTTGCCGGCGGTGAACCCACGCTGCTGTACCAATGGCGGAAAAACGGCGTGCCGATCAGCGGAGCGGAGAACCAGTCGTTGTTCCTGCTGAATCTGACGGTATCGGATACGGCCGACTACGACGTGGTGATCCTCAACTCCTTTGGCTCCGTCACCAGTGCGCCCGCGCGACTCACTGTCGTCGTGCCGGTTGCTCCGACGGTCACGAATCAGCCGGTCAGTCGGACCGTGCTGATCGGTACGAACGTGTCCTTCACGGTTGGAGTGGATGGCACTCCTCCGCCGCAGATCCAATGGCTGCACAACAACACCGCCATCCTTGGGGCGAACGGCCCCGTGCTGTCCCTGACGAATGTGGGACTTGCGAGCGCGGGAACCTACCGTGCCCAGGTGTTCAACAACGCCGGGTCAATTTCGAGTTTCGGGGCAATTCTATCCGTTCATCAGTTGCCGGCCATCCTGAGCCAGCCGCAGAGCGTGACGGCGACCAATCTTGCGCAACCGGCCCAATTCGTCTCGACGGTGAGCGGCTTCCCGGCGCCCACGCTGCAATGGTTCAAGGACAGTGTTGCGCTGACCAATGGCAACGGCTACTTCGGGGTCAATTCCACGACCTTGCTGGTGCCTGCAGCTTCCCTGGATCGACTGGGAACCTATCACCTCACGGCCGTGAATCCGGCCGGCGTCGCCAACAGTGCCCCGGCGCTGCTCGGGTTGAATTTCCCTCCCGCACTGTTGCTTGAACCCGTATCCGGCACCTCGACAGGGGGGGCTTCTCATACGTTCAGCATGATGGCAACCGGACGTCCACCGTTGGGGATTCAATGGTTCCATAACGGCAACCCGCTTCCGGCCGCCAATGCGCCGATGTTGAGCATCACCAATCTGAACCGTTTCCAGTCCGGGGCGTACTCCGTGACGGTGACTAACCTGCAGGGAACTGTCACCAGCAGCAACGCGCTGCTGCGGGTGTTGATGCCGCAGTTGTTGTCCGCTCCCCAGTTCAGCGGTGCGCAGTTCCGTTTCGTCTTCCGCGATCGTGACGGATCGAATCTGGTGTCCAGCAACGTGGCGTTGTTCCGCGTGCAGTTCAGCACCAACCGCGGGGCCTGGCATGATCTGCCGGGAGGTCTGGTCTTCACCAACGGTCAGATCCGCCTCGAAGACACGCCGCCGGCCGGTGAGAATCGCCGGTTCTATCGCGTGCTCGAACCATGAGTCATTTCGCGGGCTGCAATTCGCTGAGCAACTGTCGCACCTGAATCGCCACCCGGCCTTTCAGGTTGCGGATCTGCATGCGAACCGTCGGGTCTTTTTCACTCCAGTCGATGCTGATTACGCCGAAGTTTTCGTCGTAATACATTCCACCGACGCGGTGCGCGTTCAATTCGCTGCGCCAGACATGACTCTGGTTCAGGGAACTCGAGGTGATGTCGTAGAGTGGGTAGCCCAGACCCGCGTCCAGCCGGGAGATCTCGGCGGTGTGGCGATCACCGCTGATGACGATTGCGCCGTTGGCCCTCGTCTTTCGCAGCAGGTCGAAGAAGCGCTTCCGTTCGCGGGGCAGGTTGCCCCACTTCTCCCAGCGATGTTCGTTGGAAATGAGCTGGACGCTGGTGGCGATGATGCGGAGACGGGCGGGTTGCTTCAATTGCTCGGCAAACCACGTCCATTGCGCTTCTCCCAGCATGGTCTTGCTCGGATCGGAGTCGGGCAGGTAGGGACCGGTGATGCCGGCGCCGCGTTCCTCCAGGTTGCGCCCCTTTGTCAGTTTGCTGCGATGATAACGGGTGTCCAAGAGGATGATCTGCACTTCCATTCCTTCCGGTCCGATGATTTTCGCATCGTAGATCCCTTCCTGCCGTCGTCTCGGCGAATCCGCCGGTTCGGCGAAGAAATCCAGGAACAGTTTCTGCGATTCACGCTTCAACGGGTATTCTGAACCGGCATCGTTCCAGCCGTAATCGTGGTCATCCCATGTCGCGAGAATCGGACAGGTCTGCTGGAGCTTCCGATACCCGCGTTGGGCGCCCAACTGTTCCCATTTGGATTTCAAAACCTCCGCCTCCATGCTGTCGCCGTAGATGTTGTCGCCGATGAAGAGAAAGAGGTCGGGATCAGCATGGACAATCGTGTTCCAGATCGGTTGCGGGTTGCTCTCTTTCGCGCAGGAACCGAACGCGATACGACTCAAGGGCACATCTGCACCCTGGAGTCTTTCGGCCGCTACGATCGTCATGAGGCAAAGCCCACGCATATCGGACAAGGAAGCCTGTGGCGTCGGCTATTGTCAAACCGACAGCAACACGTGGTTTGATTCAGGAATTGATGCGATTGCCAGCCAGTGGCGCTGAAGTTATACCTGTGGAACTACCTATGCACGGTCGCGGCAATTTCAACTCGTTTGTCTGGATGCTTTCAGCGTCGGCGATTCTTCTGACTGCAGTGCCCATCATTGGTGTCGATTTCGTCAAGGACGTTGAGCCGATCCTGATGGAACGCTGCGTCGACTGTCATGGGCCGGACAAACAGAAGGGAAAGTTTCGGGTGGATCGCCGTTCGACGCTGCTGTCTGGAGGTGATTCCGGAGAGCCCGCAATCAAGCCCGGCGATGTTGCGAGCAGTCACTTGGTTAATCTCATTGCCTCCAATGATCGGGATCAGGTCATGCCGCCCAGAGGGAATCGCTTGTCCGCGGGCGAAGTAGAAGCGATCAAGGCTTGGATCAGCGCGGGGGCGCAAACGCCTGAGAGTTATGGATCGGACGAAGCCAAGATTGAGTTGACCCACTGGTCCCTGCAGCCGATTCGCAATCCCGACGGCCCGGCCGGTTCAATCGACCATTTTGTCGCCAAGCGACTTGCTGGGGATGGTCTCGATCATTCCCCGAGGGCGTCGAAGAGAAAGTTGATCCGCCGCCTGTTCTTGGTGATGCACGGTCTGCCTCCGAAACCTGAGCAAGTGGAACGGTTTCTGAAAGACGACAGCGCTTCGGCTTGGAAGAAGCTCGTGGACCGCGTGCTTGCAAGTCCGCGCCTTGGCGAGCGGTGGGCGGCCCATTGGTTGGATTTGGTCAGATTTGGGGAGACGCATGGATTCGAGACCAATCGCGAACGAGTGCACGCCTGGCATTATCGTGACTGGGTGATCGACGCATTCAATTCGGACAAACCTTACGACGAGTTTATCCGACAACAGATCGCGGGGGACGTCTTTGGTTCGGAGATCGGGACGGGATTCCTGGTGGCCGGTCCGTTCGACCTGGTGAAGGGACAGGATCCCAAATTGCGCCTGATGCAGCGGATGAACGAGCTGGACGACATGATCAATACGACCGGAACGACTTTCCTGGGCCTGACGCTTGGGTGTGCTCGTTGTCATAATCACATGTTCGATCCTGTAACCCAGAAGGATTACTATTCGCTGCAGGCAATCTTCGCTGGCGTGAAACACAGCGATCGCAATCTGCCCTTGTCCCCTGAGAATCAGGCGAAGATTGGCGAACTGGACAAGGAAATCGATTCGCTCCGAGCGCAGTTGGCGCCCTTTGTCCGCAATTCAACCGGGGCGTTGGTCGCCATCGATGAGGTTCTGGCTGATCATCTGCGTGAGCCGAAAGGGAAGGGGACGAATCCACGTGGCACATTGCCTGGCTATGCGCAGGATCCCGGTTCCGATCGTCGGTCGCCGAATGTCAGCGGCGGGCAATACACCTGGTGGCAGAATCCGCCCGGCAAGGAAGTCGCGGCTTGGCGTCCGCATCTGAAAGGGCGTTATCGCGTGTGGTTGTCCTGGGGTGCGGGGTACAGCACGCATACCAAGGATGCGGTCTATTACAAGCAGTCCAAGACGCGTGCACGATCGTTGGTTGCTCGAGTGAACCAGCAGTTGTTCGCCGATGGCTCCGGCAAAGTGGTGAACAAGGCGCTCTGGAGCGGTTTCTACAACGGTGGAATCCACGAGTTTGACGTCGGCGATTCGCTGGTGTTGGTGGGGGGGCAGATCGGCACGGCCATCACGGCTGACATCGTGCTCTTCGAACCGGTAGGTGATGGTGAGCCGAAATCGAAACCTCTTCGTCCGGCAATTCGTGAAGCAGTCAACGCGGCGCACAACATTGAATCTTTTCCTCCGATCAAGGCGAAGCTCTTTCGCTTCACCATCGAAGCCACCAGCACTTCGCAGCCCTGCATTGATGAACTCGAGATCTTTTCCGGCAAGATCAATGTCGCCTTGGCGAGCGCCGGCGCCAAGGCGAGTTCATCCGGAGATTTTGTCCACCCGAAACACAAGCTCGCGCATATCAACGATGGCAAATACGGCAACTCGTTCAGCTGGATTGCTGCGAAGAGCAGTGGCTGGGTGCAGATCGAGCTGCCAAAGGAGGCTGTCATTGATCGCATCGAATGGGCGCGGGATCGCGAAAAGAAATACTCCGATCGCGTCCCTGTGCGTTACCGGATCGAAGCAGCGACGATGCCTGGAGAATGGCGGCAGATTGCCGGTTCCGGTGATCGGTTGGCCTTTGGTTCCAAAGACGAAAAGGGTGGCCCCGGTTATGACTTCGATTCGCATCCGGTGAAGGTGGCGGGGAATGGCCGCAAAGCCCTTGTCCGGTTGAACGCCGCCTTGAAACGCCGCGGAGAGTTGGCGAAGCCGATGAAGGTTTACGCCGGCACATTTGCACAACCCGGTCCGACCCATCGACTCTATCGCGGCGAACCCGATCAAAAACGCGAAGAGGTCGGCCCGGCGCTCATTGCTTCTCTCAGCGATCTGAAACTGAAGCGTGACGCTCCAGAACGGGAACGGCGCCGTGCGCTGGCTGACTGGATTGCCAGCCGTGAGAACCCATTGACCGCCCGCGTCATTGTGAATCGTCTGTGGCAGTTCCACTTCGGTGAAGGATTGGTCGATACGCCGAGTGACTTCGGGGCAAACGGTTCCAAGCCGACGCATCCCGAACTGCTCGATTGTCTGGCCATGGAACTCATGAACAACAACTGGTCGCTCAAGCACGTTCATCGACTCATCCTGATGTCGAAAACTTGGCAGCAGGACAGCCGGCCGAACAGGAAAGCGATGAAGATCGACGCGGGGTCCCGACTCTTGTGGCGTTTCCCGTCACGACGAATCGAAGCTGAGGGCATTCGCGACGCAATGGTGCAGGCCAGCGGCGTCTTGGATCTCAAAATGGGCGGACCGGGATTCAGCGCCTTTGAGGTGGAGATGGAGAATGTCCGGCACTTTCATCCCAAGAAGAACTACGGACCGGGAGACTGGCGGCGCATGATCTACATGACCAAGGTGCGTCAGGAAAAAGACCAGGTGTTCGGTGCTTTTGACTGCCCTGACGCGAGTCAGGCCGTACCAAAGCGCAGTCGATCCACCACGCCGTTGCAGGCGCTCAATCTGTTGAACAGCAACTTCGTCATTCAGCAGGCGGAACTGTTCGCCAAACGATTGGAAAAAGAAGGCGGCAAGTCGGTGGCCAAACAGGTTGATAGAGCCTACGAACTTGCGTTCGGCCGTCCATCTTCCGCGGTGGAGCGAAGCGATGCGTCCGCTTTCATCAAGAGTTACGGCCTCCAGCAATTCGCCCGCGCCATGATCAACGCCAACGAGTTCGTATTCATCCCATGAACCCCTTGCTCAATCGTCGCTCCTTTCTCTCTGACTCGGCTCGCGGTCTCAGTGGCATTGCGCTGGCCAGTCTCCTGCAGGAATCCGGGCTCCTCGGCGCGTCACCCATCCGTCCCAGCATAGATCCTGGTCATCCCTTTGCGCCGCGCGGCACGCATTTCGATGCGAAAGCCAAGAACGTGGTGGTGATCTTCTGTTCGGGAGCCTGCAGTCACGTCGATACCTTTGAATTCAAGCCCGAGTTGCTGAAACGACATGGCCAACCAATGCCCGGAGCCCAGGGATTGAAGACCTTTCAGGGTGATCAGGGCAATCTGACCAGGAGTCCGTGGGATTTCCATCCGCGGGGACAGAGTGGCAAGATGGTTTCCGATCTTGTGCCGATGCTCGGAGAGATGGCGGATGAGATGTGTTTTGTGCATTCGCTTACGGGCAAGACGAACACCCACGGCCCGGGTGAGAATTTCATGTCCACCGGCTACACCTTGGACGGATTTCCCAGCATGGGCGCATGGGTGACCTGGGCACTGGGTTCGGAGAATTCCAATCTGCCGGCGTATGTCGCCATTCCCGATCCTCGGGGAACGCCGCAATCGAGCGTCAACAACTGGGGTCCCGGATTCCTGCCGGCGGCGTTTCAGGGGACGGATTTCAATGCCACGAAGCCGTTGCGCAATCTGGATCGCCCGGCCGGTGTGGACGCAAAGACGGATCGAGCGACCCGAGGCTTTTTGCAGAAACTGAACGAACGACATCTCGAACAGTATCCCGGTGACAGCCAATTGGCCGCGCGCATCTCCAGCTACGAACTGGCCGCCAAGATGCAGTTGAGTGTGCCGGAGGTGAGTAATCTTTCCACGGAGCCGGACAGCATCATCAAGATGTACGGCGCGGACGATGTCACCAATCCGTTGAAGGCTTCCTTCGCCAAGAACTGCATTCTCGCGCGCCGCCTCATCGAAAAGGGAGTGCGTTTTGTGCAACTGTTCAACGGCGCGTACCAGACCGGTGGCGAAGGGGTGAGCAACTGGGACGGTCACAAGCATCTCCTGGACCAATACAGCAAGCATGGGCCCGTCTTGGATCAACCTGCTGCGGCATTGCTACAGGATATGAAGCAGCGTGGTTTGTTGGAGGACACGTTGGTGGTCTGGTGTACGGAATTTGGACGCATGCCGACGTTCCAAAAAGGAGCCAGTGGCCGCGATCACAATCCGGACGGCTTCACCGGTTGGCTGGCAGGCGCTGGGGTGAAGAAGGGATTCTCTTACGGTGCCACCGATGCATTCGGTTGGAAGGCGGCGGAGAATGTTTCAACCGTCTACGATTTCCATGCCACCATCCTTCATCTGCTTGGCCTGGATCACAAACGCCTTAGCTACTATCACAACGGATTCGAACGCCGTCTGACCGACGTTCACGGCCACGTCATCCACGATGTGTTGGCTTAGTTCTACGTTGGGAGGTCGCCTCTTGGTTGGGCCGCCGCTTGTTTAAGGACGTTGGACGGCGGATCGAGGTGTGGCGCGCGAGCGAGTGCCGATGATCGATCTCGACGATGTCTTCGCGAAGAAGGACGAGATCGCCGACGGCGTGAAGAGTGAGCTGTGCCAGGTGATGGAGAATTTCGTCTACGGCATCCTCAAGGCGCTGGTGACCGACATCGACCCGGACCAGAAGGTCAAGGAGGCGATGAACGAGATCAATGCCGCGCAACGCCAGCGCATTGCCGCGATGGAGAAGGGTGAGGCTGAAAAGATCCTGCGGGTGAAGGAAGCCGAGACGGAAGCCGAAAGCAAAGGCCTGGCCGGCAAGGGTGTTGCCGATCAACGCAAGGCGATTGTGCATGGACTCCGCGAATCGGTCGGCGATTTTCAACGGGCGATCAATGGGGCCACTCCTCAGGACGTCATGAACCTGATTCTGATGACGCAGTAATTCGACACGATGAAGAAAATACGCATTCACCAAACCGTTGTGCGGGTGGTCAAGCGGCTCAAAAAATTGATCACGACCGCACCGCTACTCCCGCCTCAAGGCCCTCCTCTCTAAAGCCCATC
>JAYPXF010000020.1:0-12198 GCA_038154405.1 Verrucomicrobiales bacterium
CGCAAGAAACGCGACCAGGACGGATTTCAACTCTCGACCGAGCAAATGGTGACCAAGGCGAAGGAGGCGTTGGCTCTCGGCATCACGGAACTGCACATCGTCGGCGGCCTGCATCCTTCCCTGCCCTTCAGCTACTACACTGACATGCTCAAGGCACTGAAGGAGGTGGATCCAAACCTGCAGCTCAAGTGTTTCACCGCGATCGAAATCCTTCATCTCGCATGGCTGGCGAAGAAGACCACCGAAGAGACCCTGGCGGAATTGAAGGAAGCCGGACTCGATTCATTGACCGGTGGCGGCGCCGAAATTTTTCTCCCCGAAGTGCGCAAGCAGATCGCCGTCGGCAAGGAATCCGCGGAAGAATATCTGGCCGTTCATGAGGCGTGGCACCAGATGGGCGGGCGCAGCACGTGCACGATGTTGTATGGTCACGTTGAGAGTCTCGCCGACCGCGTCGACCATCTTCGACGACTTCGCGAGCAACAGGACAAGTCCCGCGGTTTCACCGGCTTCATCGCTCTCCCGTTTCAACCGGAGAACAACGAAATTCCCGTGACGGCCGCGCCCACGGGATTCGACCAACTGCACACGCTCGCCGTCAGCCGGATCTATCTGGACAACATCGACCACATCACCGCGTATTGGGTCGGCATGGGGCTCAATCTCGCCCAGGTTGCGCTCAACTATGGGGCCGATGACCTGCATGGCACGATCATCGAGGAACACATCTTTCACATGGCCGGCGCGGGTTCACCCCAGGCACACACGGAGCAGGACATGATCAGCGCCATCCGCGAAGCCGGCCGCGTGCCGGTGCAGCGAAACACCTTTTACGAACCGTTGCGCGAACACGAACCCGAGCCTGTCGCCGCTTGAGCAGTTCCGACGAAATCCCCGAGTTGCGTCTCGTTCCTCGCGAATCCTCCGAGGATCTTGGCCGACGCATCAAACGCGAACAACGCCGCCGCGACGACACCCGCGCGTTGGAAATGGAAAACTCGCTCGCTCCGTTCCGGGTCGGTTCCGTTCCCTACCTGAATTCCGTTCCACTGACCCGCGGTCTGGAAAACGAAGTGCTGTTCATGCCGCCCGCCGAGCTTGCCGTTGAGCTCGAAAACGATCACCTCGATGCCGCGCTCGTCAGCATCACGGAAGTGCTGTTCAACGATCGCTACGATGTGCTCGATGGAATCGCCGTCGCGAGCTTGGGCGAAGTTTACAGCGTGTTCCTGGCCCATCGGATTCCGCTCGCGGGAATCAACGAGGTCTGGTGCGACCCGGCCTCGCTCACCAGCGTGAACCTCCTCAAGGTATTGATGGCTGAACGTGGCCAGAGGATCGAGTTCCGCAAGCTCGACGACTACGTGGACGCCGGATCCAAGGATGCCGTCATGTTGATCGGCAATCCCGCCATCGAGTTTCGCCGCAACGGTCCGGATCACGAAATATGGGATCTCGGAGCCGCTTGGCATGAACTAACCGGTTTGCCGTTCGTGTTCGCCATCTGGGCGTTGCGGCGTGGCGTGGACAACGAACGCCTGTGTGCCCAGTTGCGTGAAGCCCGCGACTTCGGGATGGACACGCTCGACCACATCATCGACCACCTTACCGACTACGACCGCGACTTCCGCAAGGACTACCTCGGCTGGCACATCCATTTTCATCTTGGCTCCGATGAAAAACGCGGCGTGGAAAGCTTTGTCGAATTGCTGAAGCAGTACAGTGGCAAAGACGTATTTCCACCCAACTACGTCTCGTAGACGTGTTTCACATAGGCAGGGACAAGCCGCCACTTGTCTTCGGACGCGACGCAGCGCGTCCCTACCAGTTGCAATCCCTCTCGAAGATCGCTGGCGATCAACGCGTAAGCCAGCTCCCCCGTCGTGATTGCATCGGCGAAGTAGGCCTGATATCACGCGATCCATGACCTCTCGCATCTTAAGCGGCCTCTTCGCTTTCGCCCTCACCATCTCATCGCCCGCGGCCGAATCTCGATTGATCCCGGAAAGGTATCGTTCCGTTTCGAAGCGGCTCATCGACAAGATCCAATCGTCCGACTTCGCCTACAATCGATTGGCCGAATTGTGCGACACCTTCGGTCCGCGGTTCAGCGGCACGCCCGAATTGGAATCGGCCATCGACTGGTGTCTGGCCGAGATGAAAAAAGACGGCTTCAAGAACGTTCGCGGCGAGAGGGTGATGGTGCCTCATTGGGTGCGTGGCAAGGAATCCGTCACCATGGTGAATCCTCGGCGGCAGAACCTGCCGATGCTCGGACTGGGCGGCAGCATCGCCACCCCAAAGCAGGGCATCACCGCGCCGGTACTGGTCGTAAACGGTTTTGACGATCTCAAAAAACGCGCCGCTGATGCCAAGGGCAAGATCGTGGTGTTCGATGTTCCCTTCACCGAATACCGCGAGACCGTGATGATCCGCGTCAAGGGCGCCATCGAAGCCGCCAAGGCCGGTGCTGTCGCCAGCCTCATCCGTTCGGTCGGACCATTCTCCATGCAGACCCCGCATACCGGCGGCATGCACTACGACAACAAGGTGAAGAAGATTCCGCATGCTGCCATCACCTTGGAGGACACCATGATGCTGCACCGTATGCAGAAACGCGGCGTGCAGCCGGTCGTGACCGTCAAGATGGAGGCCAAGACTCTGCCCGATGCAGTCTCCCGCAATGTCGTCGCGGAAATCCCCGGAACGAAGTGGCCGGAACAGACCGTCATCGTGAGCGGCCACATTGATTCCTGGGACGTCGGCACCGGCGCGATGGACGACGGCGGAGGTTGTCTCGCCGCCTGGGAAGCCGCCCGCACGATTCTGAAGCTGGGACTCAAGCCGAAGCGCACGATCCGCATCGTGTTGTGGACGAACGAGGAGAACGGACTGAATGGCGCCAAGACCTACGCCAAAACCCACAAAGAAGACCTGAAGAATCACGTCATCGGCATCGAGTCTGATTCCGGCGCCTTCACGCCAACCGGATTCGGCTTTACCGGCAGCGAAAAGGCGATGCCTTACCTCCGCGAAATCGGCGGGCTGCTCCAGCCCATCCGTTCCGGCAAACTCGATTGGGGCTGTCGCGGCGCGGACGTCATGCAGCTGTTGGTCGGCGGTGTTCCCGCCATGCACCTGACGGTCGATCGTGGGCGCTACTTCTGGTTTCACCACACCGACGCAGACACCATCGACAAGCTGTCTCCGAAAGAGCTCAATGAGTGCGCTTCATTTCTCGCAGTGATGGCGTATGTTATAGGCGATATGCCTGACCGGCTGCCGAGGTGATCTAAACCAATGAAAGGAGATCTCATGACTCAACCAACACCCGCCCCACCCCATCGCCGGAATCATCGCCATCCTGATGACCGGATTGTGCGTCGCGCACCTTTCTCAAGATCTCCACCCAGCGAAAGGCGAATCTGAGAATCACCTTCGAGAAACAGGGACTTGAAGCAAGCGGCGAGACGTGGCGCGAGCCGAGTTGGCGGCAGTGATCGATTTGTTGCGCGACGATCTCAAGCATATGGAAACCCTCGAAGCCTTGCTGAGGCAAACTCAGCTCAAGCTCAGTGAATCGGATGCCGCAGCCAGGACCGCCGGCAATCAGTCAGAAGACTTGCAGTTCAAACTGTAAGCACGGACGATCGGCTATGCTTCCGGGGAGATCAATGAAGCGTTGCTGCGTCGTGCGAAGGCCCGAAAAAGAAACCGAGGACAAGTATTCGGTATTCAGCAGCTCCTGGAGCACACGACGGCTGAAAGGGAACGCCAACGAATCCAACAAAGAAACTGATTGGGAGACCAGACTCAACGAGCAACAGTTCCAAAATGACAAAGAACTGGCCTCGCTGTTGAAAGCAAGGCCAGCTCCGTCGGTTGAGGAATAGTTGGCGGGTAGGGTGCGGTTGGGGATCAAAGGACGTCGGCGGCCAGTTCTGCAAGTTCGGAACGTTCGCCTTTCTCCAGTTCCACGTGCGCCGCGATGGCGTGTCCACGGAAGCGGCTGATGAGGTAGTTGAATCCGTTGGAGGCGGAGTCCACATACGGATTGTCGATCTGAAAGGGATCACCGGTGAGCACGATCTTGGTGCCGTTGCCCACGCGGGTGATGATGGTCTTCACCTCCAGCGGTGTCAGGTTCTGCGCCTCGTCGATGACCATGAACTGGTTCGCGATGCTGCGGCCGCGGATGTAGCTCAAAGCCTCCACCACAATCATGCCGGAGCGCAGGAGATCGGAACTGCGACGGCTTTCCTGGCCCATGTTGAGATCGCTCAACATTTCCAGCGCATCATGAATCGGCTGCATCCAGGGATTCAGTTTTTCTTCCAGCGAGCCGGGCAGAAATCCGAGTTCTTTGCCCATTGAGATGGTCGGACGCGCAACGATCATGCGGCGGAACTCGCGGTCAACCACCGTGCGGCGAAGGCCGGCAGCCATGGCCAACAGGGTTTTGCCTGTACCAGCCTTGCCCATGAGCGTCACCAACCGGACCCGGTCATCAAGCAACGCGTCCAAGGCAAATCGTTGTTCGCGGTTGCGGGGACGAATGCTCCACACACCGTCACGACAATCCATGATGGGCACCAACCGTTCACCGGATGCGTCCACCTTGGCGAGCAGGGTCTTCTTGGGATCTTCCTCGTTGACCAGCGTGCAGTATTTGCCGGGGTCATGAGTATGACCGGGCTCCAGATCAATGCCGTTTTCCGAACGGAAACGGGACATAATCTCCGGCCTCGCGTACTTCTCAAAGATGCCGGAGTAGAGATCGGAAAGATGAATTTGGTCGGTCTCGTAGTCCTCGGCCTGAATACCGTGGGCGTCGGCACGGATGCGCAGGTTGATATCCTTGGTGACGAGAATGACCGGCGTATCGGGATCCTCGCGTTGCACCTGGAGGGCATGTCGCAAGATGAGGCTGTCGACCGCCTTGCTGTCGCGCGCTTCGCCCTGCCCCATCAAGATGCGCAGATGGCCGCCGGAGTCCAGGGAGACGCCATCACTCAGGCTTCCCTTGCCCCGCGCCTCGTCGAGCACCCGACTGAGCGTACGGGCGTTGCGGCCGAGTTCGGAGCTGTCGCGTTTGAAGCGATCGATTTCCTCGATCACCTCGATGGGGATCAGCACATTGTTGTCGTCGAAGTGAAACGGGGATTTCGGATCGTGCAACAGGACATTGGTGTCCAACACAAAGCTCTTCACCTGCGCACGAACGCGGGAGGATCCGTTGCCATTGTGTTTTCCATTGCCGTTGGTGCCGTTGCGGGGATTGACGTCGAGGAGGGTTTCCTCCGTGGCGGAGGATTCAACCTTGGTATCAAGCATTGAGGTTATTCCTTAAAAGCGGACTTGGGGTTCTCCTATTCTTGGGGACGAGCGCCCGGGGCGGTCTCGTCGTTACGTTTAAGAAAATGACTCTCTCTGATTCGCTGGCGGATGGACGTCTCCGAATCGGACTTCGGTCCGGTGGTGGGTTGGGTGAATTTGGCGCCTTGGTCGGAGCGCCGCCGGTCAGGGCGGAAGGATCCCCAGCGATATTGAATCAGTTCAATCATTGCGAAATGCGCGGTATGCCGTCGCATTCGGTCACCACATGATATTGTAGAGATCTATCGCCCCAGCACAATAGCTAGTTTGTCACGAACAGGAAAGGCTATTGCCAAGCAGCCAGATCAATTCGCGAGTTTCTGCTCGAACACATCGGGCGCTCGGGCAGAATTCGGCCGTGATTCAAGTCCGCCGCAACCTCAGTCTGCCGATCATTCTGGCGATGCTGCCGGTGGCGGAATTGCGATGTGACGCACAGCCGATTGGTCCAGCGCTCTTCAATCCGGAACTGGTCGCACGGGGCGAACAACTCGCGGCCCAATACTGCGGCGGCTGTCATCAACAGCCGCACGCCGATCTGCTCGATCGCGCGACCTGGCATCAGGAAGCGATGCCCTCGATGTTCTATGTCCTCGGACTGAATCCGGAGAGTCACCCACCCGGCAAGGAGGGTGAGCGGATCCGGAACAGCGGCGGCGTATTGAACGCCCCCCTCATGCGCCCCGATCAACTCGCCGCCATCGGCGCTTATTACGTCTCGAACGCGCCGCCACGATTGCCCGGCACCACCATCTCTGCGCCCATCCCCTTGTCGAAAACGTTTCGCAAACTGCGTTTCATCGGTAACAGCCGCACGCCCAACGTGTCGCTCACGCGCTTTTCGCGGTCCGGCAAGAATCTGTTCACCGGGGTCATGATCGGTTCACAACTCCGTCGATTGGATCTGCAGGGCGAACGGTTTCGCACCTTGGGACTGGACGTCAAGCCGGTGGCGATGTTGGAACGCAACGACGGACTCTGGGTGACTTCGATCGGAGATTTTCTGCCGACCGAAGCCAAGCGCGGCAAAGTGGTGTTTCTCAAACAGAGCGGGAATGATTTCGCGTTTCCACAGATCGTGCTGACGAATCTGCACCGTGCGGTCGACACACAGATCGCCGATCTGAACGCGGACGGAAGAGAGGATCTGATCGTCTCGCAATTCGGCTGGTACACCGGTCGGCTTTCGTGGTTTGAGCGACACGAGGATGGCCGCTTCGAGGAACACGTGGTGCTGCCGATGCCTGGTGCACTCAAGACGGAGATTCACGATTTCAACGGCGACGGACATCCGGACATCGCCGCGCTGTTCGCCCAGTCCTGGGAGACCATGTGCATCTTTCTCAACAACGGATACGGGCAGTTTGAAATGAAGACCTTGTTCCAAAAACAACCGGCCTTCGGTCACGGCTACTTCCAGTTCTATGATCACGATGGCGACGGTGACCTAGATCTGCTCACTGCCAACGGGGACAACGGAGATTACCACTCACCGGTGAAGCCCTATCACGGCGTGCGCATCTATCGGAACGACGGCGAATTCAAGTTCACCGAAATTGCGTTCATGCCGATGCCCGGTGTGATGCGAGCTCTGCCGGTTGACTTTGAAGGCGATGGTGATTTCGACGTGGCCGCGATTTCATACTACCCGGAATACGCCAAAGATCGCCGTGCGGGTTTCATGTTGTTCACCAATGACGGGAAGAATCGTTTCTCGGCCGCAACCATCAATGAAGCCGATGCTGGAAGGTGGATCACAATGGATGCGGCGGATTTCGACGGGGACGGCGATCAAGATCTGGCGCTCGGATCACTCATGCCCGGTCCGGCCGCGGATTTCTACATTCCGAAAGATCTGATGGATCAATGGAAAGAACTCAAGCGCCCCGTCCTGCTGATCGAGAACCTGAGTCGCTGATGTCTCTGCGGGGAACCGCTCCATACTGTCTGTCACCCACATATTCCCGAACACGTATCTTGATCGCGTCAGCGTCCTGGAGTGCTGCCTCACAGGCAGCTTTGTGGGATGTGGTTCGAGAGGAATGGGTTAGGAATATTGGAGAGCGGTGCAGCGAAGCAACCGTAACAAGGCGGTCTGCCAGGCCGCACTCCAGGACGCTGGCGCGACATTGGTTGACCAGATTGCTTGAGCCAAATCGGCATCGAAGGAACCCGTAAACCGCGCCCACGACACGCCGATGCCCTCCAACAAGAAAGAGCCGCCCGGGTTGGGCGGCTTTCGTGAAGTTGAAATGTTACTCAACGGATGGTGAACGAGAAGAACGATCCGCCTCGACGAGGTCCGCGCCAGTAAGTATGGCGATGACTAAACCCGACAACCGGGCGTCGCGGATAACACACACCAGGCGTGGTCGCGTAAATGACCTGCGGTTGCTGCACCACCACGGGCGGCTGATGAACCACCACCGGTTGTTGCTGCACGACAACCTGTTGCGGCTGTTGAATGATCTGCGGTTGCTGAATCACCTGACGTTGCGACGTCTGTTGAACCACCTGCGGTTGCGTGGTCACGGTGGTGGTCTGAACCGGCGTGCGCAACGTGACGGGTGGATTCTGGATCACGGTCGTCTGCGGCTGCTGATAAACGACGGTGGAGGGTTGCGTGTAAACCACCGTCGGCGGTTGTTGATAAACAACGGTCGCCGGTTGCGCGGAATAGACCGTGGTCGTCCGCGTAACGTGGTGATGCCGCGGACGGGCAAGATCATGAATGACCTTGGCCGCGAAAATACCGGTCAAGACCTTGCCGGCAGTGGCCCACTCGCCGTCGCCAGCCTTGGCGTTGGGAGTGGTGAGAAAAGAGAATGCGGTAAGTGTGAGGAGCAGTTTTTTCATGGTTGGTTACCCTTTCGTGGCTGCTGATAAAATCGACGGTACGCGTCTCCGTTTTATTCGTTTGACCAACCTTTTTTTGCCTCGTCGCAGAACCTCGAACCGAATGCACCTCCCGTTTCTCCGTGAAACTACTTAGATACGCCTTTCCGCACCGACCGAAACCGGAGGGGAAAGGTTGTGGATTGATCTGCCGGTGACCGCGGCTATAAGAGGCGATCTCCATGAACGAAGAGAAAGATCTTTCGGATGCGTCCGTGCGACGGGTCGTGATCGCGAGTTTCGTCGGTACGACCATTGAGTGGTACGATTTCTTCATCTACGGCACTGCGGCGGCCCTGGTGTTCGGCAAGCTGTTCTTTCCCGCAGGCGACGAATTCATCCAGGACATGGCGGCGCTGGGATCGTTCGCGATCGGCTTTTTTGCGCGCCCGTTGGGTGGAGTCATCTTCGGCCACTTCGGCGACCGGATCGGGCGCAAGGCGATGCTGGTGACCACCCTGATGATGATGGGACTGGCAACCTTTCTGATCGGTGTCCTGCCGACCTACGAATCCATCGGCATCGCCGCCCCAATCATTCTGGTCCTGCTGCGGATTGTGCAGGGCTTCGGTGTCGGCGGCGAATGGGGCGGCGCGGTCTTGATGGCGGTCGAGCACGGTCACAAAGGCAAGCGCGGCTTCTATGGAAGCTGCGTGCAGATGGGTGTGCCGGTGGGCCTGCTCCTGGCGACCGGCGTGTTCGTCGTGTTCTCGCGCATGCCGGAGGATCAGTTCCTGGCCTGGGGTTGGCGTGTGCCCTTCCTGTTGGGGATCGTGCTGCTCGGCATCGGGATGTTCATTCGCACGCGGGTGATGGAGAGTCCGCTCTTTGCGAAGGAACAGGAAAAGAAGGGCGTGAGCCCGATGCCGATCGTCGAGGTGTTCCGGAACCATCCCAAGAATGTGCTGCTCGCGATGGGGGCGAGGTTTGCGGAGAATGCCTGCTTCTACATCTTCAGCGTGTGGGTCCTGAAATATGGCGTGGATCATCTGGGCCTGGAGAAGCCGTCGATCCTGACCGGCATCTGGATTGCGGCGGCGGTGCAGGTATTTGCGATACCGTTCTTCGGAATGCTGTCCGACCGGCTGGGTCGACGGCCTGTATACCTGGGCGGCGCGATCTTCATCGGCCTGTTTGCCTTTCCGTTCTTCTGGATAATCGAAACGAAGGAAACGATCTACATCTGGTTGGCAATCGTGCTGGGACTGGTCGGCCATTCAGCAATGTATGGTCCACAGGCGGCGTTCTTCTCCGAGCTGTTCGGCACACGGGTGAGATACAGCGGCGCATCGGTGGGTTACCAACTGGCATCACCGTTCGCCGGAGGAATCGCTCCGATGATCGCCACCTATCTGTTGAAGGAATCCGGCGGACAATCCGCCCCGGTGTCATTCTATCTGATAGCGACGGCGGTCCTCACGTTGCTGGCCGTCTGGTTGGCGGCGGAGACGCACCGGGCAAAGTTGGAAGATGAAGCAGGTTGAACGGCCCGTCCGGTTATGCCGTTTGCCAAGAGTCCTGGCGGGAAGACTCTCGTTTACCGACGTGTCGAAATACCCTACTTGGCCTCACGAGCACGTGAGGTATTGGTGAACGAAGGTCTACGAGGGATTAAAATCCTTGGTCGGCTGAACGTGTCATCCCCCTCACCTCCGTCCTCTCCCTAAGGGAGAGGGGGTAGGGCACCTTCAATTGAACAAACTGGTTCATCCACAACCAAAGGCTTTATGGTTTCCGCAATCACTTTCGGCAATCGGTCTACTCCGTCGGCATCACGGCCTGAAGGCGACTGAGTCTTGCGCGCCAATTTTCGGCGCCGGTCTTGTTGCCCCGTGAAGCTTCGATATCCGCGAGGGATTCGAGAGCGAAGATCAGATCGGACTGTTCGCCAAAATCGAGCTCCGCCGCATGAGGCGAAAGGCCTTTTTCCGCCGCCAGCAGGTGCGGCTCCGCTTTGCCAGGCTGTCCCTGGATCAGGTAGACCTGACCGAGCATCGCGGCGGCCCGATGACGGCCGAGATAATCAGGTCCGGCAGATCCGCCGTGGTTCACCACCTGCCGGAGCATGGCTTCGGCATCCGCCGGCAATTCGTATTGGAGGTAGTGCCAACCGGCTTCCTGCAGGGAGTCGAAGTACTCGACGGCATTAGTCCGGTTGTCGGATTTCAGATCCCCTATGGTGCGCAGAACGGCGGTAAACTCCAGATCGTGCCCGGCGATCTCCCGCCGCAACCCGTCCGCTTCATCCGCGTGCCCCATCCGGGCGCGCAGGGTGGCAAGCGAAAGCTGGGTGATATGGGTGTTGCGATGTGACAAGCCGTAGGTGGCCTTCTCCAGTTTCAGGGTTTCCCGATACAGGGATTCCGCATCAGAGTCTCGACCGGCGGCTTCATAGCTCTTGGCAAGAAAGAAGGGCGTATTGCGGGGGCGGCTGGGAGACCCGTCCCCCTTGGCACGCCAACGTTTGATGACGTCCTCCAGTATGTTTATCGCTTGCGGATTGCGGCCGACCAATCGCAGACATTGAGCAAGGGCATCCCGATGCTCCCATGTCTTTCCGCTGTCATCACCATGGTTTTCGGCACTCCAGCTGGCACATATTTCAAACATCGGCAAGGCATTGGAGGGCGACACCATCCGTAAGGTCGCCCGGGCCAGTGCGAACATGGCATCGACGCCCAACTGGCTGTCTGTCAATTCAAGTTCATTGATCCGCGCATCGGTTTCCTGCGCGAGCGCGACAGCCTCGTCCGGCAGGCCGGCATTGATCATTGCATTCGCGAGGGCGATTCGACTCTCGAGGGTTTGTGGATTGTTCGGACCCAACCGTTGCTCCCGGAGATTCACACTGCGCAGCAGTTCGGGCACGGCCTGCTCTTCCAGGGACATCATGCGAAAGATCTCCCCGATGGAATGCCGGATGGATGCCTCTACCAGCGGGCGGGTCTCAAAGCGGTCGCCCATGCGCGTCAAGGCGTTCTCCAAGGCGGAACGAAGGGGCATGTTCGGATCGGACATCTCGCCACCGGTGGCCTGGCGGAGAATGTCCTCGATGAGGAAGTCGCTTACCGCCAGGGCATCCGCCCGCGCCTTGTCCGATTTCAATCGGGCGATCTGCGCTTCTTCCGCCAGGGTCTTGGCTTCGACCGTGCGGAGTTCGGCGTCAGTCTTGGCGGCGGTGGCGGCATCGCGGGCCTTGGTGATCCGCGCGATGTAGAGGAGACCGGAAACCACAATGACGACCACACCGATGACGGTGCTCCATACCGCCATGCGCTGGCGGCGGACGGTCGCCTGCCGTTGGCGGCGACGGCTGGCGCGAATGGAATCCGACAGTTCGCGATCCAGCAACGGATCAAGTCGGGCGAGGTAGGCTTCCAGGTACTTCAGGAATCCCCAATCGAGCAGTGCCGAATCCGGCCCGCCACGCGCCTCGTATTCGTGGAAACGGTTCTCCACGTTGTCACGCACCTCGAGAAGCTCCCGCTCAAACTCCGTGATCCAATCAGCCACCCGCGCCGCGAGCGCATCGTGACGCAGCTCGAACGAACCGTTCTCGGCCACCTCGCGCAGAACCCAAACCGAGGTGAGCTTATCCAAGTGCGCGATCAGCGTTTCATCATCCACCTGGGCGCCGAAGCCGGCTACTTGATTGCCGATCTCCTCTCGGGGAATGGATTTGCGCGTTCCTTCCTGGGTTACAAATGCCTTTAGAATCTGTCGGCCGACGTCGGGTTTCGGCAGCTTGCCAACTTCCTCGACCAGGAAGTCGCCGAGAATGTTGGTGATATCTGCGAATTGATCGGCAGCGGCTTCCGTGATCTCCGTGCCGGGCGAGTTTGAACGAATGGCATGGCGACAGAGCCGGTCCATGGCGACCTGCAGGTACGGCAGTTCGACCCTTCCCCCTTGGGATCGAGCCGTCGA
>JAYPXF010000020.1:12298-20512 GCA_038154405.1 Verrucomicrobiales bacterium
GCCGTCGATTCCGCAATGCGAACGGCGCCGGCCTCGCAGGCATCCAGCACGGCCCGGGCAGCGGTCTCGCGCGACATGCGCCGCAACCAGAAGCGATTGTCGAACAGGCCTTCCACGGTCTTCTAGAACTCCGTGAGGTGGCCAAGGTAATCCTGTCGGACGCCGATGATGAGCTTCACATTGAGACGCGACTTTCCTAGAGCTGACAGATCGGTCGCAAACGCATGGCGACTCTCCTCAGCGTGAAAAATGAACAGCTCTTCAAACTGATCTAGAAACAGCACGACCGGTCGCGATGCCGCGTCGCAGATACCCTGCAAAGTCTCCAGCAGATTCTCTTCCGGCGGCTCCAATGCCTCGACACCCAGTGCACGTGCCGTCTCTTCAAACAATTGGGCGCACAGCGCGGGCAGGCCCGAGGCGTGCAGCCTTGGGGAAAGGAAGATCGCGTCCTCGGCCGGAATCCGTGAGCGCAGCCCGCATTGCACCAGCGAAGACTTGCCGCAGCCGTGTTCGCCGTAGACCAACACGCAACCACTGCTGTGGAAAATATGCAGCAGTTCCTCAATCTCCCGGTCGCGGCCGAAGAAGATGTCAGCATCCTCAACGCCGTAGGAATCAAGGAACTTGAACGGCGCACGGCGGCGGAGGAACTCCGTGGTCTCCACCTGGTGATGGCTGTAGCGGGTGAACAACTGCGTCCGCGAAAGCTCGTTGTCCTCCTCGCTCATGCGGCGGCACTTTCGGTTTCGGACTCCGGGGTGAGCAGACCCAGCAATTCATCCACGCCTTTGCTCAGGTAGGTTACGGAATCCTGATCTTTGAAGGCATTGACGGATGTCCGGAAGGATTTGGCGCTGCTCGCAGGGCAGGTACTCCACCACCAACCCAGCGGACTTGGACGCGAAGCCGGCCAGGCTGTAAAGCCCCGGATACAGCTCCTCCGATTCCCCGCCCTTCTCGATCTCGTCCGCGTGGATGTAGACGAACATCGGATCGAGATTCAGATAGGAGGTTTCGTCGCGATAGATCAGGACCTCGTTCGTCTCCGTGTGCCACGTGCGGTCATCGTTTTCCGCGTGGGGAAAATCAATCTCGCCCTGCAACAGAAAGCACTGGTGCTGATAACTGGAATCAGACAACCGACGACGGCGTAGGTTGATCTGCTTCACCTCGTAGAGCGGGAATTCTTCGAAGAAACCCAGTTTCGTCAGCGTGTCGTTCAGCAGCTGTTCGGCCTCATCATAGAGGGCCGCGATGTCGAGCTCATCCTGCGGATGATGCACCTTGTTGCGGATGACGAGGATGCGATCCAGATCGGCATAGGGACGTCCCTTGCTCTTCTGCTTTTCGTCGAAAACGAAACCGCAGATCTGCCGGGTCAGTTCGCGCACACCATCATTGTCAAAAAGATCATCCTGATCATGCAACCGGCGCGCGCCTTCCCTAAGAATCTCCATCCAAAGACCGAACGACGGTTTGCGCAACCGCATGCGCGCGTCACCGATGTCGATCAACGGCGCCTCAATCTTCCCCTGCTGCCCCAGCTCAGGCAGGGTGCAGAGGATGACCGAAGCAAGGAATCGGCCGTGATCTCGGCCGTATCCAACACGAACACCAGGCGCTCCACATCCGGATCATGCCGCGTGAAAATCCGCCGATAGCTCGTGGCGATCGGACCGGGAAGATGATCGGTCTGAATCTTGCGCGACTTGGGCTTTCCGAACTTCATGGAGGCGATCTGCGAGCGAAACCTTAGCGGACCGGCCGAGAAACTCAGAGCCTCACTTCGCTGTTCCCACAAAATTCATGCGCCCGGCAAGGCCGAGCAGACGCTTGGATTCCTTGAGCAGGAACACGGTGTCGGTGAACGGCTCATAACTGATATCCTGCCACAGCACGTTGCCGCGCGGACTGACCAGGAAGGTGCCGTGCAGCGCGAACTTCTCGAAATCGTCATAGGCGCGATAGCGTTTGAAAACCTCCAGCTTCGGATCCGCGACCAGCAGAAAGGGGAAACCGCCATCAGCCTTCGCCTTTTTCGCGGACTTGCTCAGGCCCGGCACGTCATCGGTGCTGATGCCGACGAGCGAGACACCGAGCTCGTTGAAGTCCTTCGTCAGCGGCGCAAAAGCCGCAAGCTGCTCGATGCAGTGTGTGCAACCTTCACCCAGGTAGAAAATGACGATGGTGGCGCGCCCCAGGTAATCCTTCATGGAGACCTTTTCCTTCTTCTCGTCCGGCAACATCCAATCAGCCACCGGGGGCGGCGTCCAACGAAACGGACCCAGGGTGTCGAGGCCCGGACGAGCGCCAAAATCCTTCGGCCGTCTCAACACGGGTCGCCAGTCGCCCTTGAAGCCCGCCTTCTTGGCGATCGGCGCCAGATCGTCGAACACCGGCGCGCGCAGATCCACTTCGGCCGCATGGGCGCGCAACTTCTTGAATTCGTCGACCGCCTCCTTCTGCTTGCCAGCCTCCCAATACATCCGGGCGAGATTGGCGGCCGGTTGCAGTTGCTTGACGTTTTTCTCAGCCGAGGCCTTGGCCAGTTCGATCGCCTTGTCACCATCGTCGAGCGCGGCGTGGATCAACGACATGCGCTCGGCCGGCAGCGTGCGATAACGGTGCATCCAATCACGGGCCGCCGTGGCATCCGCATGCAGTGCGGCCTTGATCGCACGGATCTCGGCCTCGGCAAATTCGATTGTGCTCATGGTGGCGAGAAAACCCATCCGGGGAGTCCGCCTCTTCGGCGGCGATGGCTTCTTGGCGGGAGTGGACTTCTTGGCCGGAGCCGGTCCTGCCTCCACCTTCTTGGCGTCCCTCTCGGTCGACACAGCCAGTTTCGCCTCCGCCTTCTTGGCGTCCTTCTCGGTCGACACGGTCGGTTTCTTCGCAGGCGTTTTCTTGGGAGACGGCTTTCTGGGCTTCGGCCGCTTGGCCTTCAGCTTGTCGAGTGCCGCCAACTGCTGACTCACGCCCTTAAGATCCCCGTTCCAGGCATGGGCAAGACCCAATGCATGGGCACGACGCACTTCGTGATCGTTGTTGTCCGTCGGTGCGAGGTACTGAGTGCGACTGAGCCGGATGAGTTCATCCCACAACTCGTAGCGAACCAAGGTCTCCAACAGGCGCATCATGCCGTAGTTGGCACTGCCTTTCCTGAACGTGTTGTATTTCGGATGTCGCGGCAGCTCGACCATGTTGCGAGCGAGATCCAACGCCCGGTCCGTGGCGCCGAGATGATTCAGATTCCGGATCAACCACTCGTTGTTGTGCGCGAAATTGTGGATCTGATCGGGCATCACCCGGTTCTTGATCATGTAGGCGTGATCGGTCCGCGCGCTGGCTTCCTGTTGCCACGCCCCGTCCGAATACCGTTTGAGCCGCGAATAGGTGTGGCCGGCCATGTGCCACATGTGTGCGATGGCGCCGGCGGATTCCCCGGCGCGGGCGGCTGAGTTGAGCGCGTTGGTGGAGCCGGGCGTGACGTCCCAAAGATGAATGCGGTAGTGATGCACCGGATGCAATGGCTGTTTGGCAAGCACCTCGTTGAGTATCTTGTTCGGCACCTTGCGATCCTTGATCTTAATGTAGCGGTTGTTCTTCCAGAGTTGCAGCGCGTAAAAGGCCTTGGCTTCGATGTCGTCAGGATAGTCTTCCATGATCTCCTTCAAATCCTCGGCGTAGTCGCCGTACCGCTCCTTGGACTTGCGTTTGTCATCCTTCAGGTAGCGAGACAGCGCGGAAATGTAGCGCCGTTCGCGGGCGGTGACCTTGTAGGCCTTCTTGCTGGCCTGCTTGATGAATTCACGGGCGCGCTTCTTGTTGTTGCCGTTGGCCATCGCCATCCCCCAGTAGGCCATGGTGCAGTCGGGATCCAGGACGGCGGCCTGCCGAAACGACCGCTCCGCCTCGAAGTACCAGAAGCCGTGCAACTGCCCGACTCCCTGGTTGAAGAACTTCCTCGCCTCCTCGTTCTTGGTGGTGACCCCAAAATCAATCGGCCCGGTACCCTCCATCAGGTGGGCGGCCTGCCGCGGTCCTTCATTGAATGCTTCACCATGGTAGGAATGACCGGGAAGGACCTCGGCGGCGGTTGCCGAAATTGCGAGAGCCAGAAAAAGTGCAAATGCTGCGTGCATGTCTAGTGGACGCGTTGTAGCAGCGAAAGATTCCGATGGCTTGCAATAATTTTGTGGCCTCGGCGCTTGGCCTCATGGTTAATCCGCGCATGAGCCGTCTCTTTCAAATCTGCGCGACCCTGTTCGCGGGCGCTTCGCTGTTGAGCGCCGCTGAGCGTCCCACCGTTCTCTTCCTGATCGGGGAACACGAATACGGGACCAAACAATCGCTCCCGGAGTTTGCGAAATCGGAATTGCAGCCGCTCGGTGTGAGGAGCCGGTTCGTCTACGCCAAATCGGACGACCGCAATTCCCCGGATTGCCACCAGTTTCCCGGCCTGGCTGACCGCCTGATGAATGCGGATGTCCTGTTCCTGAGCGTCCGCCGCCGCTATCCGGCGAAGCCGGATCTGGCGTTGATCCGCAAATGGCTGGCCACCGGCAAACCCCTGGTCGCAATTCGCACTTCGAGCCATCCGTTCGGTGAGCGGCCCAAGGGAAAGGGCTATCAGGCCCCCAAAGGCAACGCCGCATGGAACACTTTTGACCAAGACGTGCTGGGCATTTCCTACACAGGCCACTACGGCAGCAAGGCCGGTCATGAAACCGTCGTCAGACTGGCAAAGGGCGCCGGCAAATCCCCACTGTTGAAACGAGTCAAGCTTCCCGCAAAGGCGACCGTGCCCTCCCACCTCTACAAATCCGCCGTGACCAATCCCAAGGTGAAGGTGCTCATGCGCGCGAGCATCAAGGAGGAAAATGCCGATGAACCCATCACCTTCGCGTTGCGCGACAAGGGGAAGGTCTTCTACACCTCGGTGGGTGGTGAGGAGGACATGCAAATTCCCTGGGTGCGTCGCATGCTGGTGAATGCTGTCTTCTGGGCGGCGGATCAGCCGGTTCCCGATCCCCGGGAACAAGCGCCCGGCAAGTGGAAACTTACGCTGACTGATCCCGAGGGCGGTGTGCACCATCCGTGGATCCGCCTGACCCTCAAGGACGACAAGCTGACCGGCGTCTACACCGCCGCGTCCGACGAACAGGATTACGATGCCGTCGATCTGAAACTGAACGGCCAGACCCTCTCCTTCACCGCCCGCAGCGCCACGTGGACCGTCACCTACTCCGGCACCATCAAGGGCAACCAGCTCAGCGGCAAGATGGACTACGACATCACCGACCACACCGGGGTGACCGAATTCAGCGGCAAAAAGGCGGAATAGAACCGTCAGTCAGAACGCCCGTCCGTCACAGATCCTTTTCCGTCTGCGGAAAGCGTTTGCGGTTGTCGCTGTCGACCGGTTTGCCCGTCCGCATGCTCCACCATTCGTGAGCGCGCTTGGGATCGTAGCTCGGATTCGGGATCGGCATCCGCGCAATGATCTGCGACCGCCAGTTCTGCAATTTGCGTTTCAGATCCGCGATCTTGCCCTTGCGTTCCTCGAGG
The DNA here is from genome assembly GCA_038154405.1 of Verrucomicrobiales bacterium. Lineage (GTDB taxonomy): Bacteria > Verrucomicrobiota > Verrucomicrobiia > Limisphaerales > JAYPXF01. The sequence continues at coordinate 17,873 of JAYPXF010000020.1, forward strand.
AGGTTCTTCTTTTCACCCAGGTCCTGGGCCAGATGGTAGATCTCTATGTCCCCCGTTCCATCCAAATACTCGATGAGCTTCCAATCGCGCTCACGAATCGCACTGGCCGGGCGATCATGGTGATAGTGCGGATAATGCCAATGCAGCGCGTTGCGATTCAGTCGGGCTTGCGGATTCGCCAACAGGGGCAACAGACTCAAACCATCAATCGTCTGGGTCGATGGCAGCGAGCCGCCACCCGCCGCGACAAAGGTCGGGTAAAAATCATAGCTGATTGCCGGCTCTGGACACACCGATCCCGGTTTCACCTTGCCGGGAAACTTCACGATCATCGGAATCCGAATACCGCCTTCGTGCAAGGAACCTTTCTCACCCTTCAGCGGGGCAAGACTGCTCACGTTGTCATCCGCATGGGCGCGATAGTCATACCGACGATACAGACCGCCATTGTCCGAGGTAAACACCACCATCGTATTCTTCGAAAGTCCCTGTGCTTCCACCTCATCCAGAATCCTCCCGACCATCTGATCCACCTCCTCCACCATCGCAGCGTAGATCGGATTGGGCAGTTCGCGACCGGTCTTCTTCGCTTTGGCTCGATATTTCTCGACCAACTGCGATTTGCCTGCAAGCGGGATGTGCACATTGAATGGCGACAACATCAGGAAGAAAGGGCGGTCCTTGCTCTGCCGGATAAAATCTACGCAGCGATCCGCCTCAAACTCCGTGCGGAACTGTCCCGGCTTGGGCTTGAGATCCCGTCTGCCCGCCACGCGATACTTGCCGGGCAGATGCGCACCGTTGATTTCCACCGCGTAGTCGTAGCCCTGTTTTGCCGGACCGAATTCGTCACCCCGCCCAAGGTGCCACTTGCCGACATAGCCGGTCGTGTAGCCCGCCTTCTTCATCGACTCCGCCACCGTGATCGTGTCGAGCGGCAATGCCATCGTCGTCAACGGGGTGATCACGCGCTCAAACGGCCGCCAGTGACCGGGAATGTGAGCCGTGATGCCGATTCGCGCCTGGTTCTGACCTGACTGAACCGCGCATCGCGTCGGCGAACACACCGCCCCCGCCGCATAGAAATCGGTGAACCTCATACCCTCCTTGGCAAGCCGATCGATTCGCGGCGTATCAATGAAATCATTCCCGTAACAACCCAGATCCCCCCAACCCATGTCGTCAATGAAGATGAAGATGATGTTCGGCTTGCCCCCCTCGACTCGCGGGACAAATGTGAGCAGGCAGATGGCGACGGCAAGGTTACGCAACAGGTCTGAAAAGATTTTCATACGCATTCGATCAGGTGATGAGAGCGGAGCATAGACACGACCGTCAACCGTCGGCAACGCCCTTTGATCCACATTTGCTAGCTGCAAAGGACGCGGGCGCAGATACGGGCGATGTTGCGTACATCATCAATCCCGCGATGCGCCGTGCCCTCGAATTCCATACCCAGTTTCGACAGCACAACTCCCACTCCCAGCGGCTTGCGCAGCTTCATTCTCTTGGCCGCCTCCTTTTTGACGTTTCGGTGAGCTCCATTGAAGGGAAACTCAACATCATGAAACGCACAATCCTGCTCGAACTGCCGACGATCATAATCTCCCCATGAACCGAAATCCGATTCCGACCATGCCGACAACCAATGCCGAAACCGATCGACCGGTGTTGGATAGATATCCGCCGCATCCACTTCCGCCTGCTCAATCGTCGTCAACTTCCGGCAGAACGGTGTCAGCACGGGATGCCTCACCGGTCGGACAAACGATTGAAACTCGGACACGACTTTGCCGGTCGAAACTTCCGCCGCCACCGCCCCGATCTCGATGATCTCCATCTCCTCCCGCGTCACGCCACCCCGATCGCAACAGGTCGCCTCCAGATCAACTATGATGATGAAATCCGACATATGCTCCATGCGCTGCGCCAACTTCGAAGCGGTGACCTTCAGTCGCCGTCCTCACAGGCTGCGAACGATATGAAATCGTTCGTAAGGATAACCGAACCACTGCGTACCCAAATCCGTTTTCATTGCCGTGCAAGCACGCCAATGACGGCGGCTGAAAGCCTCCGCCACGATGCTGACGCAGACATCTCACTCTTCACTCAAAGCCAGATTCGACCGTCCCACATCCACCACTTCCGTCACGTTATGTTCCTTGAACATATTATCGATATGACGTGCGCCCTTCCTCAATTTGAGATCCATCTCCTCCGCATACATCGGAACGATGGAATAGAAATGGATGACCTTGTCTTCCCGAACCTTCAGCGACAGGAAGTCGTTCCGAACGTTGCGCGGTGACAAGAGAATCATTCCGGAGAAATCAACCCCATCAGCAAGCGGTTCGGGCGGATCGCCATTGGGCATCGTGTGCCCCCACGCCAGACAGGTCGCATACTCGTGCGGGAAACGCGCCAGCATCTTCAGCCAGCGAGTCGCCCAATGATACTTCTCCTTCGCGCTTTCCTCCTTGTCCACCAACGGCCATTCCGGAGGCAGACAGATCATCAATTCGGCATATCGCCAATACTCCGAACCCTTCGCCGCCGCCATCGGCAGGTCACTCATCCCGGAGGTCACCAAGGTCCAATAAGGGCGTTCCTCCGTCGGATTGATCTGATGCACGTCGATGT
>JAYPXF010000020.1:20522-24642 GCA_038154405.1 Verrucomicrobiales bacterium
ATCGTGGACACCAGCTCATGCCACACCGTATCGATCTTGCCGATATGCCTGGTGATGTGCTTCTCGATCTCCTCCAACGAAGAGTCCTCCATGTCCGGAAGCTTCAATTCCTTCTCCGGTTCTTCATACCGATAAACCGGATCTCCGGACTCTGTGAATTCGTCACTCATAACAGCAGTTGTTGGTCCGGAAAGATCGTTGCAGCAGCGGGCGTGAGCGAGCAGAAGCACCGCGCAACAACCGTCTACTCACTCACGCCCGCTGCTACAAGGCGCGTATGCCGGATTCTGTTTCTATGTTCAAATCAACTTCGTCTTCCCTGGTTCCGGGATGGGAGACACCGGCAGTTTCATGTCCCAGTTCAGATTTGCCGGCATGGTGTTGAGTTTGGAATTGAGCGCCTGATCCCAGGTGACGGCCTTGCCGGTATAGGCGGACATGCGGCCGGCGATGCCCATGAGCGTGCTGTTGACCATGCGATCGCCGTCGTTGGGAACGATGCCCTGGCGCAGGTCGGCGTAGAGTTCGTCGTGCTCAATCTGGTGGGAACTGACCTTGGGGCCCTTGTAACGCCAGGAGTTTTCTCCGCGAATGATCGCCGTGCCCCAACCAAGTTCACAAGTGCCCTTGGTGCCGACCACGAGATCCTTGTGTTCGTTGTGGCAACCCGTGAGGTAACGAGTCTTCAGAATCGCCACCAGACCGTTTTCATATTCGTAGGTGACGTCAAACTGGTCCCAGATGTCGCCAATGGTCTGTTGATGGCACGCTCCGGAAGCGATGACGCGCGCAGGTGCCACGTCACCCATGATCCAGCCAATCTTGTCGACGCTGTGAACCGAGATCTCGAGAATGAGATCGCCCGACAGCCAGTTGAAGTAATGCCAGTTGCGCAACTGGTAGTCGAGATCGCCCTGGCGGGGTTTGCGGACGCCATCAAATCGCGCCAACCGACTGCTCATCCGCGAGGCGTAGACCGCGCGCACGTCGCCAATCGCACCGTCGCGGATACGCCGGATCGCCTCCCGGTAGGCCGGTTGAAAACGCATGTTGAATCCGGCTCGAATCGCGAGATTCTTCCGTTTGGCCTCGGCCACGGCGTCGATGACCATCCGGATTCCGTGCGGATCCACCGCCATCGGCTTTTCGCAGAAGACGTGTTTGCCGGCCGCCACGGCAGCAGACAGATGGTAGGGACGGAATCCTCCTGGCGTGGCGATCAACACCAGGTCGATGCCGCTCATAAGGATTTTCAGATAGGCATCCAGACCGACGAACTTGCGTGAATCCTTCAGTCGAAGCCGTTGCGGATCTTTCTCAAACTCCGCCTTCACCACACCTTCCGCCTTTTCGATCTGCTCGGGATAGATGTCCGCCAATGCCCACAACTCCACCCGGCTGTCGGCCTTCATCGCCTGCACCGTGGCACCCGTGCCACGGCCGCCACAACCGATCAATCCGATCTTGATGCGTCCGGTGATCGGAGCCGCAGTGACGTTGTTGATGGAGGAAGTGACCAGTCCGGCGCCAATCGCAGCGGCGGTTGACGTCTGGACAAATCCACGACGAGAGGGTTCTGAGGAATTCTTCATCACAATGGGTTGCACGAATTCTGTACCGGCGGCGTCTACAGGTCGAGATATGACAAACCCAGCGCCAGCGAGCCAGGACTCGGTGGGCAAAGCGTCCCCACCATCGCGACGACCACTGGCGCCAGAGAGATGACGGATTGCTCCTATCCGCTTGTTTTTGAAGCCGTTTTCCAAGAGGCTCGCGGAGCTTTTGCAATGAACAATCGCGCACTGGTCATCGTTCCCACCTACAACGAGCGGGACAACATCGAACCCATGGTGGATCGCATCCGCGCGCTGCCACGGAAGATCGACCTGTTGGTGGTCGATGACAATTCGCCGGACGGCACGGGCGAACTGGCCGATCAACTCGCCAAGAAACATTCATCCGTCCACGTCCTGCATCGGCAGAAGAAGGACGGACTCGGCCGCGCCTATATCGCCGGCTTCAAATGGGCGCTCGAGAACGGATATGAGTTCATCATGGAGATGGACGGCGATTTTTCGCACAATCCGGATGACATCCCAAAATTTCTCGAAGCGGCGGAAAACGCGGACCTGGTTCTCGGTTCCCGCTACTCCGACGGCATCCGTGTGATCAACTGGCCGCTCAGTCGCCTGATGCTGAGCATGAGCGCGGCGCTTTACGTGCAGATCATCACCGGCATGCCGTTCACGGATCCGACGGGTGGCTACAAATGCTTCCGCCGTCGCGCCCTGCAATCGATCGATCTCGATGAGGTGTTTTCCAACGGCTACAGCTTTCAGATCGAGATGACACACAAGATCTGGCGTCAGGGACTCCGCATCGCGGAAGTGCCCATCATTTTCACCGATCGCTTCATCGGCACCTCGAAGATGTCCCGCAACATCGTCTGGGAAGCATTGTGGATCGTCTGGCACATGTGGCTGGAGAACGGCCTGTGCCGCTGGCCAACTTCGACACCGGACGACGAGGACGACGGAAAGAAAAAACCGGGGAAGAAGACCGAGGACTCCGACACGGCAAAGGACAGAGCGGACGAAAAGTAGCCGCACTCCACTCAACACGCGCAACTGTAGCTTTGCTTGCCAAGCGAAGTTCCCTAGCCCGATTCGATTAGCAATCGAATCTACGCAGCGGCGAACGCCCACTTGGTTTCCTGTCTTCCCCTTTCAAGGAATGCCGCTGGCTTGTCCGCCATGGTCGCCATCATTGCCGGAACGAATCGTCCTGACAGCAACACCCGCAAAGTCGCGGGGCAGATCCAGGAAATCTATTCCTCGGTCGGCGCGGAGACCAAATTGCTTAATCTCGCCAAGCTGCCACCGGAGATTTTTCATCCCGGCTCCTACGAGAACAAACCGGAGAGTTTCGGCGAATTCACCGAGACCGTGCTGAGTTCCCAGGGCCTGGTCGTGGTGACGCCGGAATACAACGGCGGCATGCCCGGCATTCTCAAGTACTTCATCGACATGCTGCCGTTCCCGGAAAGTTTCGAGAACCGGCCGGTGTGTTTCGTCGGCATCGCGGCCGGCATGTGGGGCGCATTGCGTCCGGTCGAGCAGCTGCAGGCGGTGTTCGGCTACCGCAACGCACACATTTTTCCCGGCCGCGTCTTTGTGCCTGGCGTTTTCAAACTGATCGGGGACGACGGCAAGATCAACGACGAGGATCTGGTCGCCCGGCTGACCAAACAGGCCAACGGCTTCACCGAATTTGTTTCGCGGTTTTGACCGACCGCAGGGTCCGGACGGTGCTTGTTCCCACACTCGGAATAATTCTGAACAACTTCTGCCGATTGAGACTTGCCTAAGAGGTGGTCGGCGGGTTGGATCTCCGCACGCGGATCCACGTCGTTGATGGAAAATTATCCGAAACATTATTGTGGCGTTTTTGGCATCTACGGTCACCCGAACGCCGCAGAACTCTCCTACTACGGCCTTTACGCGCTCCAACACCGGGGCCAGGAAAGTGCGGGCATCGTCACCTGCGACGGCACCATGTTCCGCTCGCACCGCGGCATGGGCCTGGTGCCGCAGATCTTCAAGGGCGATGTCCTCCACGATCTCGTTGGGCACATGGCGGTCGGTCACACCCGCTATTCCACGACCGGCAGCAGCCATCCGCGCAATTGTCAACCGCTGACGGTTGATTGTTATCAAGGTCAGATCGCCATCGCGCATAACGGCAATCTGACCAACGCCAACCAGCTCCGCGAGGAACTCGAAGCGCAGGGCTCCATTTTCCAGACCACGGTCGACAGCGAAATCATCCTCCACCTCCTCTCCCAACCGGGCGCGGATGGCGAGACGAACAACCTCGTCAAGGCCATGCACCGGATCCAGGGTGCCTATTCGTTGGTGTTGATGACCGAGAAGGAACTCATCGGCGCCCGTGATCCACACGGATTCCGCCCGCTCTGCATCGGCAAGGTCGGGGACGCCTATGTGCTTTCCAGCGAAACCACCGCACTCGATCTCATTCAGGCGGAACTCGTCCGCGAAGTCGAACCCGGCGAGATCGTGATCATCAACGAGGACGGCATCACCAGCATACAGGCCTTCCC
>JAYPXF010000020.1:24652-37520 GCA_038154405.1 Verrucomicrobiales bacterium
AATACGTCTACTTCGCGCGGCCGGACAGCATCATCAAGAATCGCAGTGTCTACGGCACGCGCGTGAAGATGGGACGCGAACTCGCCCGTGAGAGCCCCGTGGAAGCCGACATCGTCGTGCCCGTTCCCGACAGCGGCAACTGCGCCGCCCTTGGCTACTCGCTCGAATCCGGCATTCCTTACGAGATGGCCTACGTACGCAACCACTACGTTGGCCGCAGTTTCATCCAGCCCAGCCAGCTGATTCGGGACTTCAATGTGCGCGTGAAACTGAACCTCGTGAAGGAACTGGTCGAAGGCAAGCGCGTGATGATCGTCGACGACTCCATTGTTCGCGGAACGACCTGCAAAACCCGTGTGAATGCACTCAAGGAAGCCGGCGCAACAGAGGTGCATGTGCGTGTCAGCTGTCCGCCGCACAAGAATCCGTGTTTCTACGGCATCGATTTTCCCGATCGCAGCAAGCTGATGGCGGTAAACCACACACTCGACGAAATCGCCAAGTATCTTGACGCGGACTCCGTCTCCTACCTGTCCAAGGAAGGCATGATCCGCGCCACCGGTCTGCCGCCGGAATCATTCTGCACCGCCTGCTGGGATGGCGAATACCCCGTGCCCTTCGATCCCTCCGTCAACAAACACATCATGGAGCAGCGTCAGAAACGCGTGGAGAGCCTCGGTGAAAACCTGCTCAAGCGCGCCGACGAACCCAAGCTCCTCTGACTTTTCCCGATGAAGAAATCCGCTTACGCCAAAGCAGGTGTGGACATCAATCTTGGCAATCAGGTCAAGGAATCCCTTCCCGCGTTGCTGGCCTCTACCCGCCGTTCTGAAGTGATGGGCAGTGTCGGTGGTTTCGGTGGCCTGTTCGCCCTCGATCTCAAGAAGCATCGGGAGCCTGTCCTCGTCTCCAGTGTCGATGGTGTGGGCACCAAGTTGAAGGTCGCCTTCATGTGCAACCAGCACGACACGATCGGCCAAGACCTCGTCAATCACTGCGTCAATGACATCGCCGTACTCGGTGCCGAACCGCTCTTCTTCCTCGATTACCTCGGAACCGGAATACTGAAGCCGCACGTATTCGAGGAAATCGTCCGGGGTTTTGCGATCGGTTGCCGCGACAACGGCTGCTCACTCATCGGCGGTGAGACCGCCCAGATGCCCGGCTTTTACCAGAAGGGCGAGTATGACGTCAGCGGCACGATCGTCGGCGTCGTCGACAAGAAGCAGATGCTCAACGGTCCGCGCGACATCAAGCGTGGCGACGTGATCATCGGCATGGCCGCCAGCGGTCTGCACACCAATGGCTACTCCCTCGCCCGCAAGATCCTCTTCGACAAGCTGAAGCTCACGCCGCGCAAAAAAGTGAAGGAGCTCAGCTCTACCGTCGGACAGGAACTGCTCAAGACCCACGTCAGCTATTGGCCGATCCTCAAGCCGCTGTTGAGGAAGTTCAACCCGGCCAAGGGCAAGCGCGCCATCAAGGGACTCGCCCACATCACCGGCGGCGGCTTCATCGACAACATCCCGCGCATTCTTCCAGCCAAACTCGACGCCGTCATCCGGCGCGGCACCTGGGACATGCTTCCGATCTACGAGCTCCTCCAACGCGAAGGCAAGGTCGCCGAAGACGAGATGTATCAGGTCTTCAACATGAGCATCGGCATGACCGCCGTCGTCTCGCCCGACTCCGCCGACAAGATCCTCAAATCCATCCGCGCCCGCAAAACGGATGCCTGGATCATCGGTGAGATCGCGAAGGGAACGGGAAAGACACGCCTCGCTTGAGATCGCGAAAATCCACGCTCCAGATTCCGGTCGGAAATAAAGACGCCGGATTGTTGGAACTGCCCCCTGCGAACGCGTTCGGATTGACACAAAAAAGGGCGACCAAATGGCCGCCCTTTTGCTTTTGATTTGAGATTGTTCAGCCGTTGAGGGCGTCCCAGACATTGCCGACCATTTTCTCCGAGGGTTCGAGGGTCTTTTCGCCGGGTTGCCAGCGGGCCGGGCAGGCTTCGTTGGGGTGATCCTTCAGGTAGGCGTTGGCCTTCATCTTGCGGGTGAGTTCCTCCGCGTTGCGGCCGACGTTGTAGAAGTTCACTTCGCCGGAGACGAGCTTGCCTTCCGGGTTGATGATGAAGGTGCCGCGCAAGGCGAGGCCTGTGGCTTCATCGTAGACGCCGAAGAGGCGGCTGACTTCACCGGTCGGATCGGCAGCCATGGTGTAGGTGATGTTCTCCAGCAGTTTCTCGGAATTCTTCCAGGCCAGGTGGGCGAACTTGGTGTCGGTGGAAACGGAGATGACCTTGGCACCGAGTTCTTCGAGCTTCGCGTTCTGCTCGCCCAGGTCCGAGAGTTCGGTCGGACAGACAAAGGTGAAATCAGCGGGATAGAAGACCAGAATGGTCCACTTGCCGTCTTTCTTAAGGTTTTCGAGGGAAACCTCGCCAAACAGTCCGCCGGCCGGTTCGTAGGTCTCCATGGTGAAATCGGGCACGTCCGCACCGACCGTCAAAGACAAGTGATCGCAACAGTTTTCCATAAGCCGCGAAAGGGGTAGTTCAATTTACGCCGATGTCAAGCAGCAGACATTCACAGGAAGAGGGGGAGCCGCTGTACGATCGGAATGCCAGTTCCCAAAAATCCAAACTCCAAGCCTCAGGCTCCAATGGGGTTCCATGTTTGCGAGTCTTGGGAGACCGGCCACAGTTGGATGAGTTTTCGAAAGAAGCAGGCTGCAGGGGGAATCGTCAGTGAAGACTTTGCCTTCAACGGCGACGTCACCGCTACGGGGCTGGCGCAGGGGTTTGAACGGCTGCCTGGGTCAGAACAGCTCCAGCTGGTTTCCGCTGGGGCGACGGAAGTGGGCGGTGGAGAGCTTGAGTTTTTCTTCGCCGATACCGGCTTTGCGGGCGGCGATCTCGAACATCTTGGCGATCTGTTCTGCCAAACGGCCGGTGCCGCGCATGCGTTGGCCGAAAACTGAATCGTTCAGCTTGCCATCACGCATCGACTTGATCTGGTTGAGCACCTTTTCCTTCCGGTCGGGAAAATGTTCGTCGAGCCATTGGTCGAACAGATCCTTGTTGGCGTAGGGAAGTCTGAGCGGGACATAGGCCGCGAAACGCGCGCCGGCAGCGGCAGCGGCGGAAAGCAGCTGGGGGATTTCGTGATCGTTGATGGCGGGGATCACCGGGGCAATCATCACGCCGGTGGGAATACCCGCATCAGCGAGGCGGGCGACTGTGCGAAGGCGTGACCTGGGCGGTGAGGTGCGTGGCTCCATGACGGAACGCAACTTGGTGTCGAGTGTGGTCAGGGATATGAAGACGGCAACCGCGTCGTGCCGGGCAAGTTCCTGCAGCAGGTCGAGATCGCGCAGCACCATGGAGTTCTTGGTGACGATACCGACGGGATTGCGACATTCGACGAGCACCTCCAGGCAGCAGCGGGTCAGCTTGAGCCGGCGTTCGATCGGTTGGTAGCAGTCCGTCACGCCACTCATGGCGATGGTCTGTGGTCTCCATTTGGGGGCGCCCAATTCCTTGCGCAACAGCTCCGGCGCCTGGTGCTTGACCATGATCTTGGTTTCGAAATCCAGTCCCTGCGAAAAACCAAGATACTCGTGCGTGGGTCGGGCGTAGCAATAAACGCAGCCATGTTCGCAACCGCGATAGGCGTTCAGACTGGCGTTGAAACCGAGATCGGGACTGTCGTTGTAAGCGATGATGGATTGGGAATCGTCCAGCAGGAATTCCGTGCACGGGAGCGGATCTTCCGAATCGTCGTAGTCATCTTCCGGTACGGCGATGCGGTCCTCAAACCGGTTCTTCGGCGAGGCCAGCGTGCCGCGATGTGGCTTGGCGTTCTTGGGCTTCAAAGGTGACGATCTTTCGGCAGGGAGAAGTAGGCTAGGTGCCCGGATGCGTCAAATGCCGTCCAAGCCCCGCCCGGGATGGAGAAGGGTTCGCGGAAGAGTGCTGACCGTGGACGCGAGGCGAAGTCGCGCGTACAATCCGCCCCTCTCATGGGACTCACGAATCAACTACTCCCTTTTCTGGTTGCCGTGTCCGGCCATGTCGGTGCGGCGGAAGGCATTCATTGGAACCGGTTTCGCGGCCCCAACGGATCAGGGGTGGTGAATTCCTTCCGGCCGCCGGCAAAGATCCAGGCGGATCGTCCGGCTTGGCGAACCGAGATTCCCCGTGCTCATTCATCGCCAGTGCTCTGGGGTGATCGCCTGTTCGTCACTGGCGTCGCAGCCGGAAGACTGGTGACGATGGGATTGGATGCGCAAAGCGGGAAGAAGCTGTGGACGGCTTCGTTGCCGAAGGTGGAACTGGCCCGGGTGCACAAGGCCGGGAGCAATGCCGCCTCGACACCATGCGCCGACAGTTCTCGAGTGTACGCCTACTTCGGCTCATTCGGATTGGTTTGCTACGACCACGATGGAAGGGAGCAATGGCGCCGCCCGATCCCGACCCCGAAAAGCATGTACGGCATGTCGACCTCGCCGATCTTGCACGACGGAAGTCTCATCTTGGTGCTGGATGATGACAATAATCTGAAAGGCAGCCGCCTGAGCCGATCAAAGATTGTGGCGCTGGATTGTGAGAACGGCAAAACAGTTTGGGAGACGGGGCGCCCCTACAACCGCAGTGGCTGGTCTACTCCGGCGATCTGGAAGCACCAAGGAGGAACCGATGTCGCCGTGCTCGGGAACGGCCGGGCCTACGGGTATGACGCCGGCACGGGTGAGGAACGCTGGTATGTAAACGGGTTCAGTCGGGAGACCATTGCAACACCGGTAATTGGGGGAGGACGATTGCACCTGTCCGCTTCGCGACAGGGCGGTTGGGGTGATGCCGAAATTGACCCATTGCCGTTCTGGGAAGCGGTTCAACCGTTCGACGCGAACAAGGACAGCCGGATCGGACAGGATGAAATCTCCAAGGACTTCACGATTCCCTTTCGACCGGAACTGCCAATCGGGCATCCCGGGTTCGGCATGCCCCTGCCGCAAGACCCGAAACGCCGCAAGCAACGGCAGCTCGGGTTGTTCGGTTGGCGGGACAAGAACCGCGACGGATTTTGGACCAAGGAAGAATTCATGAAGGACATGATGGTCGGCCGCGGACGGCCCAACCTGGCAAGCATCAAGCCCGGCGGACAAGGAGACATCACGGAATCCCACACAGCGTGGAATCTGCGCAGCGGCATTCCGGAAATCCCGTCACCAATCTACCATCTGGACCGGTTGTATCTTGTTCGCGCGGGAGGTGTGCTTTCATGTGTGAATGCGGCGGACGGCGAACTTATCTATCGGGAACGCTTGGGGGCGTCGGGTCAGTACAGTCCGTCTCCCGTGATCGCGAACAATCTGCTCTATCTCGTATCTGCTCGAGGCGTCATCACCGTGGTGAAGGCCGGCGACGAGTTTGAGGTGGAACACCAGGTGGACTTGAAGGCAGCTGTGCCGACGACCCCGGCGATCGATGCCAACACGCTCTATGTCAGAACCGAGAAGGAGCTGATCGCGTTTCGTTGAGCCAACGAGGCAACGCGATCAGTTTTCGAAAATCATTGTGAGGTGGGCTGACTGCGGTCACAAAGTCCGCGTGACCACTCAATCGATTCGCGCCGGCACGGCAATCCTGTTCACCTGGCTGATCGGATCTTGCGCGTTTCTGGACGCCGCGAATCCCGTTTACATGGCAACGGGATTCAAGATCACGGAAGTGAACTCAACTTCAGCGACCATCTGGACGCGCCTGACAAGAGATCCTGATCGGAATCGCGCGGGGGCCATGTTTGGCAAAAAGGATGAGAAGTTGCCTGCTGGAAAAGCGCTGGGAGACATGATTGACAGCGCGGTGGGCACACCCGGTGAAGTGAGGGTCAGATACTGGCCGAAAGGACGGGAAACGGAGTCTGCCACGGAATGGAAACCCGTTTATGAGAAAGCTGACTTCATTCGTCACTTTCGATTGCGGAATATGGAACCGGGTACGTCCTATGTGGTAAAGGTCGAGGGACGACCACCTGGAGCGGAGGCGCGCACGATTGAAATCAGTGGAGGATTCCGCTCAACGCCGGACCGATCGAAGGCGCAGAAGATCAGTTTCACCGTAGTGACCGGGCAGGACTACGGGCGCCGCGACGACCCGGAGAACGGACACAAAATATTCAATGAGATGCTCGCGTTGAAGCCGGACTTCTTTGTCCATACCGGCGACGTTGTCTACTACGACAAACCGTTTCCCTGGGCCAAGAACGTTCCGCTCGCGCAATACAAATGGCAGGCGACTTACAGCATGCCGTTTCAGCGGGAGTTTCACAAAAACGTCGCGAGTTACTTCATGCGCGATGATCACGACATCACCCGGAACGATTCCTGGCCGGGCGTGGATTACGGTGCACTCACCTGGACGGACGGCTTGCGGATTTTCCGCGAACAGACCGGATTGCCGGAACTTCCCTACCGTACTATCCGCTGGGGCAAGGATCTGCAGATCTGGTTGCCCGCGGGACGACAATTCCGCTCCCCGAACAGAACTCCGGACGGCCCGAGCAAATCCATCTGGGGCAAGAAACAGAAACAATGGTTCTTTGACAGCGTGAACAACTCGGATGCCACGTTCCGCATTGTGGTGAGTTCCACCCCCATCGTTGGCCCCGATCGCGACAAGAAGAACGACAATCATGCGAATACTGGCTTCACGCATGAAGGGGACGAGATTCGCCAATTCGTGAGCAAGCAAAGGAACATGTATCTCGTGTGTGGTGATCGACATTGGCAGTACGTGTCCGTCGATCCGAAAACCGGCATCACCGAATACTCCTGCGGTCCTACCTCCGACAAACACGCCGGCGGTTGGAGTCAAAAGAACGTTTCCTCGATGCACGAGTATCTGAACGTGAAAGGCGGTTTTCTACGGGTCGTGGTCAGTCGCGTGAAGGGCAAGCCACAGGTTGCATTTCATCATCACAGCGTCGACGGCAAGATCTACAACGAGGACATCAAGCATGCGAAATAGGAATAGGGAAATTGAGCGGCGCCCCGTTGGGGCTTTGCAGTGGGCTCGCGAGGACACTCGCCCCACCGAGGTTTGGAGCGCTGCCGCTACGAACGAAGATATGCGGACACACGACGGCCTGTTCCCCCAGCGCGAGCGGTCAACCAGTTCGGTGGGCAGAGCCTACCCGCGAGCCCACTCCAGAGTCCCGCAGGGACGATACCAAACCTCCGCAGTAGCAATCGCCGTCCTTATGCTACTCCTGCTGCTCACCAACGTAAGCGCAGCACCCCGCCCCAACATCCTCTTCATCTCCGTCGATGACCTGAACGACTGGATCGGCTGCATGGGTGGCCACCCGCAGACGATAACTCCAAATTTCGATCGCCTCGCGAAATCCGGAATGCTGTTCACCAACGCGCATTGCCCGGCTCCGGCCTGCAACCCGTCACGAACAGCCATCATGACGGGGATTTCTCCGCACGTATCCGGTCTCTACGAAAACGGCCAGAAGATGCGCGAAGTGCTCCCGCAGGCAGAACTCCTGCCGAAGTATTTTTCACGTCACGGTTATTGGTCCGGTGGTTCCGGTAAACTGCTGCACTACTTCATCGACGCACGATCATGGGATGAATACCACCCGGCCAAGGAAACCGAGAATCCGTTTCCGCGGACGTTGTATCCGGACAAGCGCCCCGTGAATCTCCCCCGCGGCGGTCCGTGGCAATACGTCGAGACCGACTGGGCCGCCCTTGATGCGACGGATGAGGAATTTGGCGGAGACTGGTTGGTGTCCAAGTGGGTGGGCGAACAGCTGAAGCGCAAGCATGACAAACCCTTCTTTCTCGCCTGCGGCATCTACCGACCGCATGAGCCCTGGTATGTTCCGAAGAAATACTTCAAGCCCTTTCCCCTCGAAGACATTCAATTGCCGCCCGGATACAAGGAAGACGACCTCGATGACCTTCCGCCCCAAGGCAAACGCCGGGGACCGAACCGTTACTTCGCACACATCCGGAAACACGGTCAGTGGAAACAGGGAGTGCAAGGCTATCTGGCATCCATCCATTTTGCCGATGCCATGCTCGGTCGCGTGTTGGATGCGTTGGAAAACGGACCAAACAAGGACAACACGATCGTGGTGTTGTGGAGCGATCACGGTTGGCATCTCGGAGAGAAGCAGCACTGGCAGAAGTTCACCGCCTGGCGTGTCTGTTCGCGCGTGCCGCTGATGATCCGAGTGCCAAAGGGTGTTCCGGGTCTGCGCAAGGGCACCAAGACCGGCAGCGTTTCTGAAGCGCCGGTAAACCTGCTGAGCCTCTACCCGACCTTGACGAAACTTGCAGGACTTCCTGACAAGAAAGACAATGGCGGCCCAAGTCTTTTGCCGTTGTTGAAGAATCCGGATGCAGCATGGAAGCATGTGTCGCTGACGCATTTGGGTAATCCGGGAAGCTACGGTCTCAGCGCGAAAGACTGGCGCTACATTCACTACTCGAGCGGGGATGAAGAACTCTATGACACCAAGTCCGATCCCTACGAGTGGAGCAACCTGGCCAAGCTACCCGAACACGCCGGGAAGCTGGCGGAATTGCGATCGCTGGGACCAAAGAAGTTTGCCCCACGCAAGGAGGCCAGCATCGCGGCGATGCCATCCTTGCGACTGAAGCGAGGCAAAGCCCCCGCATCCAAACCGGACGGCTCACCCTTCGGCGTCGCGTTCGTGAATCGACGCAGAGAAACAGTGGAGGTGTTCTGGATGGACCGTGACGGCAAACCGAAATCCTATGGCACGGTTGCCCCCGGTAAGAATCGATGGCAGCAGACCCGCCCCGGTGCGGTGTGGATGATCCGGGATGCGGACACTCAGAAAGAACTGGGCTATTTCACCGTCGGAGATCACAAAGCAAAAGCGGTCGTGCCGAGATAAGCCAAGCCGGCATTCGTAGCGTCAGCGGTCCATTGGAATGCTTCACCGAGAATTGAAGATCGACTTTTCGCCGGTGTGGGATTGATTGGTGCGCATGCGCCACTGGTTCACCGTATTTGTCTTCATCTCTTTTCTTCTCCGGGTCAGTGGAGAAAAGAAACCCAATGTCCTCTTCATCGCCGTTGATGATCTGCGACCGGAACTCGGTTGCTATGGTTCGAAGTCCATCAAGTCCCCCCACATCGATGCATTTGCGAAGACGGCGGTGTCATTCAGCCGGGCGTATTGCCAGGTCGCCGTTTGCAATCCGTCACGAGTCAGCATCATGACCGGTCTGCGGCCGGATACGACGAAGGTGTGGGATCTCGTTACCCGCTTTCGCGAAACGACACCGGACGCGGTGACCATCCCCCAACACTTCCGCAAGCACGGTTATTACGCCGTATCTTACGGAAAGATCTTTCACAACCCATGGCCCGACAATCAGTCCTGGGATGAACCGCACGCGTGGCCGAAGGATTCGAAGCTATGGTCACCGGCGGCCCGCAAGCGACTGGCAGACCATCGGATGAAGATGAAGGCCGACGGCAAGAGTCAGGCCGCCATCCGGCGCATGCGCGCGCAGGCCACGGAGATCGTCGACATTCCGGACAGTGAGCACATCGACGGGGCGATTGCCGATCAGGCGCTGGCCGCGATGCGTCGGTTGGCGAAGAACGATGAACCGTTCTTTCTCGCGGCCGGGTTCGTCAGACCACATCTCCCGTTCGTCGTGCCGCGCAAATACTGGGAGCTGTACGATCGCAACCAGATCCCGCTGGCAACCAATCCGTTCATTCCCCGCGACTCACCAAAGTTTGCGATGAACACGATGTATGAACTGCGTGATTACTTTGACTACTCGCAGACCGACGATCCTCGGGATGGAACCTTGACCGAAGCCCAGCAGCGGGAATTGAAGCACGGCTATTACGCGTCCGTGAGCTTGATCGACGCCCAGGTTGGCCGCCTGCTTGGTGAATTGAAGAAGCTCGGATTGGAGGAGGACACCATCGTCGTGCTCTGGGGGGATCATGGTTGGAAACTTGGCGAGCACAACAGCTGGTGCAAGCAGTCCAATTACGAGATCGATGCCCGGGTGCCGTTGATCATTCGCGCGCCCAGTGCCAAGGGCAACGGAACGATGGCGCACGGTTTGGTGGAGTTCCTCGATGTCTATCCCACCTTGTGTGAACTGGCCGGTTTGCCAGTTCACAAGGAACTCGAAGGCAAGAGTCTGCGGCCGATGTTGGCCGATCCGAAGACGAGCGTGAAGGAGGTGGCCATCAGCCAATACAAGCGTCGCGAACGCAATCGCGAGCTGATGGGCTACACGATGCGCACAGACCGCCATCGCTACGTGGAGTGGTTGGACCGAGCGACGGCCAAGACCATTGAGCGTGAGCTCTACGATCATGAATCCGATCCGCAGGAGAATGAGAACATCGCTTACGAAGGATACGAAGCGCTGTTGGGCAGATTGAGCCGCCAGTTGTGGGCGACCATCGACAGGCCGAAGGCGACGGGGCAGCTGCGGCCTCGACTGACGATTCACAATCATTCGCGACAGGCCATCACCATCTTCTGGGATCGACCGGGAGGCCCGCCAAAGCAGGTTGCCGTTGTCCGTATTGGTGGGCGACATGTAAGCAACACCACGATCGGACATCGTTTTCTGATTCACGGCAACGTGACTGATTTCAAGACGAGCGTCACCGTCCGGCAGCAGAACCAGACGTTCACGCTGCGAGCCGGAAAAGGTCCGCTGGTTCCCAAGAATAAGGCCGCCAAGGAAGACGGCCGCCCAAACATCGTCTTCCTGATGGCGGATGACTGGTCTTACCCGCATGCGAGTATTCTTGGGGATCCGGTGGTCAAGACGCCCAACTTCGATCGCGTGGCCAGTGAAGGTGTGTTGTTCAAGAACGCGTTCGTTTCCACGCCATCATGCACCCCGAGTCGGCTGAGCATTCTCGCCGGCCAACATCATTGGCGTCTGAAAGAGGGCGACAGCCTTGGCGGCTCCTTGCGGGAGGAATTCCCGGTCTACACCGAACTCTTGCAGGATGCCGGCTACGAGATCGGTCGCTACGGCAAGGGCGTCTGGCCCAGCAAACATAGCTTCCGCAAACGCGATTCCTTTGGCGAACGCTTCAACTCCTTTGACGACTTCATCGAACAGCGGAACGAATCGAAACCGTTCTGCTTTTGGTTCGGCGGACAAGATACGCACCGTCCTTATGAACTCGGTGTGGGCAAGCGTAGTGGCATCAACGTGGACAAGGTCGTGCCGCCCGCCTGTCTCCCAAACAACGAAACCGTGCGTGGCGATGTCGCGGACTATTTCTGGGAAGTCCAGCGCTTTGATCGCCAGGTGGGTGAGGTCTTGGCGCGCCTCAATAAAATCGGGGAACTGGAAAACACGATCGTGGTTGTGAGCGGAGACAACGGGATGCCGTTTCCGCGCTGCAAGGCGACGCTTTATGATCTGGGAACGAGAGTTCCCCTGGCGATTCGCTGGGGCAAACAGGTGAAGGGCGGACGTGAATTGAAAGACTTCGTCAGCCTTTGCGATCTCGCTCCGACCTTTCTTCAGGCCGCGGGATTGAATGCAGGCGCAGACATGACCGGCAGATCACTGCTCCCGATTCTCCGGTCCGGGGAGGACGGGTGGGCTGACAAAAAGCGTTCCTTCGTCCTGACCGGCATGGAGCAGCATGTCTATCCCTATCCGTCACGGGCGATCCGAACCCGGGATTACTTGTACATTCGCAAGTTCAATCCGAAGCAATGGCCGACCGGCGAGGTTCCGGGTCACAATCCGGAATACGATTTCACGAAAACACCTTGGCCGACGGAGCGTGGCGCATTCTCCTTCAACATAGACCCGGGTCCGGCCAAGCAGTTCCTGCGACTTCATCGAGACAGTACGAACGTGAAGAAGCTGGCTGCTTTGAGTTTTACAACACATGTCGCCGAGGAGCTCTACGATCTGCGAAAGGATCCGATTCAGCTGAACAACGTCGCTGACCGAAAGAACTACGCCGCGATCAGGCAACAGCTCCGGCGTCAGTTGGATGCCGAACTGATCAAGTCGAACGATCCCCGCTCGCAAGTGAAAGGCTTCGATTCATATGACGTCGAAGGCTGGGCCGTCCGCGTCAGCCACGCATTGCGCAAAGCGGAACCGAAAGCGACCGAGAAGGCGTTGAAGATTCTGACCGACCAATGCCGGAAGGTGATCGATCTCCTACCGCCGGATGCGCTCGCCAAGGTTCGCAACATTCCCCTCTGGTTGGATCTTCCGGCTCCCGGACGTCGACCCACCGCGGAATACCACGACGATGCCGTGTGGCTCCGCGCCAACAACCTGAACCCGGCCAAAGCCAAGGCCATTGAATTCTCGAACATCCCGGACCTGGAAAAGGAGGTCATCCGCATGCCGGTTCTGTTGCTGCACGAACTCACCCACGCCTACCACGACCTGATCCTCACCTGGGATCAACCCGATATTAAGAAAGCCTACGAACGCGCCCGCGAGTCAGGCACGTATGACAGGGTCAAACGCTTCAACGGCCGTGAGATCGTCACTGACAAGGCCTACGCCATGAGTAACCACAAGGAGTACTTCGCCGAATGCACCGAAGCCTACTTCGCCCGCAACGACTTCTACCCCTTCACCCGCGAGGAACTGAAGAAACACGACCCAAAGATTCACGATTTGATGGGCAAACTTTGGGGAGTTTCATCCAAGTGACCGGAGGGTATCGCTCCGTCGATGCCATTCCTGCGTTGTGATTCAGTCAATCGAGACACGGAACCGACGAAGCCTGACTCTTACCCATAAGTCTGGACGCTCAGCATCCCCGTCATTTACTGGC
>JAYPXF010000020.1:37620-41481 GCA_038154405.1 Verrucomicrobiales bacterium
CCCCGATCTGCTCGCTCACGCTCGCTGCTGCAGGGTTGTGTCAACCCGATTTGTGCTTTGGCCCGTTCAATCGTCTCACCATCAGTTGTGGAACTGATTCGGGCAAAATCATGGGCGGCAAAATAGTGTTTCGGAGGATGATGTTGCCGCCCGTGATTTTGCTTTGTTCATCGGTTGCCGCTCTGCCCTACGAGTAGATTTTCAGCGATCCGCAATCAGTGCGGTGTCTTCGGGGTTCAATCAGGATTGTGCGTCTTCACCACCTTCGCCCATTTCGCGGAGCATGATTTCTTCGACCTGCTTGGAGATGACGACGAGGCGACCGAGGGTGCGGAAGTAGAGTGAGGGCAGGCGGTCGAGGCTGGTTTCGCCTTCGATGAGCGCCTTTTCGACCTCGTGTTTGCTGTTCTCCTTCGGCTTTGTGAACCGGGAAAGGTGAGTTCACCTTCGGCATTTCGAACGAATGCGCGCCGTGTTGGGATGGTTGCACGTTCGGACGCCGAGGCGGCAGGAAGAACCGGAAGAGATATCAGTTCATCGAACAGCGGCCGCAGCCGGAAGGGTTGCCGGTGCAGGGAGGAAGTTCATCGGCGGATTCGCCGGCGGCGGCGAAGACGGACAGTTGTTTGCTGAGCTTCTTGGATCCGCAGTGCGGGCACGGCGTGCCTTCCCAGTCGGAGGAACGGACGAGAACCTCGCTGTCACGGTCACAGTCAGCACAGTGGAATTCGTATATTGGCATGCGGACATCATAGCCGGATTTTGCGAACCGCAAAGAGCACAAAGAGCTCACAGGATTCTGATGGGGTATCAAGCCGGCTGGCTGCAGGGTTCGATCACGAGCATTCTGCTACATGACCGTCGGCAAGATTCGGGAAATCCGTATGGCCGCTTCATCCGCGAACAACTCGGGGGCGCGACGACGGTCTACGCAATCCGATCGATCAATATCGGCCGATGCGGGCCGAACCGGGATCGGCGCTCATGGCTTCGGCGTCGAAGCTTTGGGCCATCAGACGATGTTTGATCGTGGCGTGAACCGAGCTATCCCAGAGGTTCTTGTGTTCACCGGGATCTGCTTGCAGATCGAACAGCTGTCCGAGTCCCGTGCCGTGGTAATTGCACAGTTTGTATCGATCGTCGCGGATCATGGTACCCCACGATTGAGGACCGCGCAGAGTTTCCGTGTAGGTGCAGCGGACGAACTCACGGTGTCCGTCTTTTTCTCCAGTGAGCACGGGCAACAACGATTTGCCGTGCATGCCAGGCAGTATTTCCTGCCCGGCCAGATCCAGCAGTGACGGCGTGATATCCGTCAGTTCCACGAGGGCATCCGACTTTAAGCCCTGCTTGAATTTGCCGGGCCAGGAAATGATGAGCGGCACGCGGACGAGTCCTTCGTAAAATCGGCAGCCTTTGTTGTAGAGACCGTGGTCGCCGATCATGTGACCGTGATCGCTCGTGAAGATCACCACGGTGTTCTCGCGTTGGCCGGATTCCTCGAGCGCGTCCAGCATGCGACCGACATGTGTGTCAATCAACTCAACCATCGCCCAGTATTTGGCGAGGCTTTCCCGCCGTTTCTTGGCGCTGTGGCTCGACGCCTTAGACTGGAAGTGGACACCGGCTTTCGCCAAAGCGGCTTCTTCCTTCAGGTCATCCTCCGTCCATTCAGGCAGCGGAAGTTTGGAGGCATCGATCCGATCAAGGTACTCCTTCGGTGGATCCAAAGGCGGATGCGGATCGAAGCAGTTGTAGCTGAACAGCCACGGCCCCTTCCGTTTCTCCTTCATGAATTCAATGGCGCGATCGGCACACCATTTAGTCTGGTGAAACTCCTCGGGAATGCCACCGCCGGACTTCCTCTTGAGCGGCGCGTGTTCATGTCCCTGTTCGGCCAGCCAATCCTTGTATGCATGGCCTTGGGGCCAGCTGTCGTGGGGATGATGCGACCAATGGAAAACGCGGTATCCGTCATCCGGCCGAGGTTCGATGCGATTGTGCGCCGCGCTCAGGTGAAACTTGCCGGCAAGACCGCAATCGTAGCCCGCATCCGCGAGGGTCTTCGTAACCAAAGGTGCCTCGTTCTGCCAGCCCTCGTTGCCATTGGTGCAGGCGTTGAGATAGCGCGGATACATGCCGGTGAGGAAACTCGCGCGACTGGGCGTGCAGATGGGGTTCTGGCAATGCGCGCGGGTGAACGCCGTGCCTTCAGCACAGAGCCGGTCGATGTTCGGCGTATTGATGTGCGCATTGCCGAGCGCGCCGACGGTGTCCCAACGCTGCTGATCCGTGCAGATCCACAGGACGTTTGGAGCATCGGATTTCGCGGGCGAGGCGGGTGTCGGCTGCGCGCGCAAAGAAGCGGCGGCGCCTACGTTGGCAGCGGTCAGGGTGGTTATGAAGTCTCGGCGATCCATTTTGATGATCCGGTTGAACTGTGAGTCGGTGTGGGATAAGTGCAAAACTCCAATCTGCAAAATCCAAGCCTCAAATAAGCTTCGAACTCCAAGCATCAGTCGGAGGCGTCAGGGTATACGGGCGGAGTCTTATTGGAGTTTGGGTTTTCTGACAAAGTTTCTCCGAGAACTCACCCGCGCGGATTCCAGACCGGATCGATCATCTCGGCGTTCATGGACTCCCAAGCCTTGAGCATTTCGGCAGCCTTGGCGGGATTGGATTGCGAGCGGTCTGTTTCCTCCGAAATGTCCTCAGCGAGATTGTAGAGCTCCCAGCTGTTGCCTTCGCCTCGCCGTGGATTGCGGAGGAGTTTCCAGTCACCGACGCGCATGGCCGCACGGTTGCCAATGCGCCAATAGAGTCGGTCGTGCGGCTTGGACGCGTTCTCACCGGTCAGGAAGGGAATCAGATTCTTGCCGTCATAGGTTTTCCGCTTATCGAGGCGGGCACCAGAAAGTGCGGCCGCAGTTGCAAAGACATCCAACGAGATGACGGGATTCTTGTAGACTTTTCCGGCCGGCAGATGCCCCTTCCACTGAGCGAGAAAGGGAACGCGAATACCGCCTTCGTACACACTGCCTTTGCCGTCGCGCAGAGGAAGATTGCTGGAAGTCAGCTCACGGGTGGGACCACCGTTGTCGCTGATGAAAAAGATTAGTGTGTTCTCTTCGAGGTCATTCTCACTTAACGCCTCCAGCACTTCGCCGACGCTGTCGTCCATGTTGGCGAGCATGCCGGCGAAGATGCGGCGTTGGATGTCCTTGATGTGGGAGAACTTCTCCATGTATTCGTCCGCGGCCTGCAACGGGCTGTGCACGGCGTTGTATGCAAGATAGAGGAAGAAGGGTTTATCGGCACTGCGCTCGATGAATTCGACCGCTTCGCGGGTGAAGGCGTCGGTCAGGTATTCCTTCTCTTCCACAGGTTGACCGGCGCGATAGATCGGATTGTCGGCATCGTAATCGGGCTCCGTGTTGCCCATGTGAGAAGTGTAGATGAGCTTCTGATCCGCGGAGATCCAGCGACCCGAACCACCGCCCGGCAAGACTTTGCGACGCAACCAGGTGGTCACGCCATCATAAGGCAGCGGCACGAAGTAGTGGCCTTCGTGCATAAATCCGAAAAACTCATCAAAGCCGCGACGAATCGGATTATATTTCGCCGTACCCCCAAGATGCCACTTGCCCACCAGCGAGGTGACGTAACCCGCATCGACCAGAATGTCCGCAATGGTCTTTTCACCGACCGGCAGTCCGGCATTGGGATCCTCGTTCTTCGCACCGATGGGATTGAATTCGTAGCCGAAGCGCGTCTGATAACGACCGGTCATGATGCCGGCGCGTGACGCGCTGCAGAATGCCGCCGTAACGTATCCCTGCGTGCAGCGCACACCGTTGCGGG
>JAYPXF010000020.1:41512-41760 GCA_038154405.1 Verrucomicrobiales bacterium
ATTGCCCTGGCACCCAAGCTCGCCATAGCCGAGATCGTCGGCAAACAGCAGGATGATGTTCGGGAGCTTCTTCGGCGCGGCGGTGAGCGACGGTGCCAGAGCAAGGATCGCGACAAGTGTCAGTATTCTCTTCATGTGAATGTTCCGATCAGTCTATGCGTTCAACAATCAGGGGGGAACTATCCGATGGTTCCGGTTGGAATTCGAAGGCGCGGCGAAGTCGTTTCAACGCCAGTTCAGCCATATCC
>JAYPXF010000021.1:0-10339 GCA_038154405.1 Verrucomicrobiales bacterium
TCCCTACGATGACTGGGCGGCATACAATGCCCGGCACGGAATGCTGCTCACCGGCAAGTCCGGGGCACTGCACGCGCTGGATGCCAAGACCGGGGAGGAGAAGTGGCACTCCGAGCGTGCGGGTATCCAGCCGCTGATATTGGGCGACTACGATTTCATCAACCAGAGCGGCTACAAATACGAAGTGGAAACCGGCAAGTTGCTCTCAGACAAACAGTTGTTCCAGCGAGGTGCTTGCAACTACACGGTCGGCAGCGACAGCCTTCTGTTCCTGCGCTACAAGAGCGCCTCGTATGTCGACCTGAGTGCGGGCCAGAAACACAGCCTGCGCAATCTACGGTCCGGTTGCAGCAACAGCCTCGTGGCGGCAGGCGGACTGTTGAACGTTCCGTGTTTCTCCACCGGTTGCGTCTGCAACTACCCGCTCCAAACCTCCTTCTCGATGTATCACATGCCGGAGAGTGGCGAATGGGCCGGCGACGTGCCGCTGGAGGTTTCGAAAGGCCGATAGATCTTACTGCAAGTGTCGGGGCCGAGAGCTACGTGAGATCACGGTGTCTCCACGATCTTGAAATCATTCACCGTCAGGGTCGAACCGGACTGACTCCAGTTGGCCAGCACGAGTGCGCGGATGAAGGATGTTCCGGGACGAAAGACGGTGTCCGAATACTTGCCCTCCTGCCAGAACCCGGTAACGGTGGCGGTGAGATTGGTGGGAGATTCCGGGAGGGCGACGGAGCTGTTCAGGGCGTAGTTGTAGCTGCCACCGGACTCCGCATTGCGGACGGCCGTGCCCGCGGCCAGCGTCGGACCGGTCCATTCTTTCCGTAGGGTAATCGTGTTTCCCGTGATCGCCGCCGCATCCCACAGATCTGCGACGAAGTGTCGGGTGTAGGTGTAATCCGGATAAGTGTGATCCTGTTCGTTGGTATAAGGATACCAGGCAATCGCGCAGCGATGTTCCGATCCCGTGTTGTTCCATCCCGTGGCGTCTGCAAGTACGATCTGCGTGTCACCGGGGTTCAGATCCTTGGCCAAAGTCGTGTCTGTTGATCCTGGGTACCTGGCAACGTGATAGGTTGCGATTCCCTTGCCATCCGCGTCGTAGCACACGAATCCCAGATACTGCCTTTCCTTGCTGGATTCGGGGCCGCTTGCCGAAACAGTTGCCGAGAACTGGTAGGTGGATTCGAAATCAACCTTGATTTGTGCGTCCCCCAGGAACTGCTTCATGCCGTTATGCGAGAACGAATCGCTGCCCTCGAATCGGGCATGGTGAACAATTGGGGCAGGTTTTGAACTTTCAGTCGCGGCATTTGATTTGGTCGATGAAGGTTTTGCCGGCGAATCAGGTTGAGACTCCGGATCGCATGCCGTCGTAATGATGAGCGAGAGAGCCAATAGTACCTGATACTTCTGCATGGGAATGTGCACGTCCGATGGTGATAGATCCAGCTCGAGGAGAAGTCAATTGAGGCGTCCTTCACGCGTGGTCCGATATCAATTCGAGGGGCCATGCTGCATCAGGAAATGAACAGCCGTCTGCAGGTTTTCACCGGTATAGAACGCGCGCCCGCCATGGCCGGCGTTTTTGAGCACTACGAGTTTCGCCGGCAGGTGGGCTTGCTGATACAGGGCCACGATGCGTTCGCTTTGATCGGGCAGGACCACCTTGTCTTTCGCACCTTGAAACACGAGCAATGGCGGATCATCGGTGGTCACGTACTGTGCCGGACTGGCTTGAACTTCCAACTCCGGAATGACTTTGCCCTTCAGTTTGCCACCCAGCAGGGCGAAGCTGCCTGACTTCTCGGTGTAGGCACGTTCCGGTTGGCTTTTGCCGCGTAGGACGAAATCGGATGGTCCGTAGTAATCAATGATCGACTGTATTCGGGAAGATTGTTCGAGATTGCCGCCTACCGTTCCTTCCAGTTGCTTCACATCTCCCGAGACACCGACCAACAGCGCGAGATGCCCACCGGCCGAACTGCCGGCAACCGCAATCCAATCCGCGTTGTAACCATATTTCTTCGCGTTCGCACGTAGCCAGCGGATGGCTGCCTTGCAGTCGTGAATCTGGGCCGGAAAGATCGCCTTGTCAGTAAATCGATAACTGATGCTGGCAATCGCGTGGCCGTGTCCGATGAGCTGGTCTAGGTGCATTTTTTTGCGGGATCCTCCCCGCCAGCCACCACCGTGAATCCACACGACCAGCGGTGGGGTCTCAGTTCCTTTCGGAAGATGAAGGTCCAACAGTAGCCGTTGTCCGCCCGCTTGGGCGAATTCGATGTCCGCGATAGTTCTGAATTTGGCATCCGCGGAATCTTCCGCTGCACGGGTCGAGGGAGGCAGAAGTGCGAGTAAGCCGCAGAGGAGCAGGCGTTTCATGGAATCAAGATCATGGTGTCGGGTTGGAATTACCTGATGTTGCCCATCAGCTTCTTGATGGGTCTCGCAAGGACGAGCAGGACGATTCCAGTGCCGACGGCGGTCATTACAATCTGTTGAAACAGTCCCGGCATGTCGGCGAGCAGCTTGGGGTCGAAGCGACCGGCGAGGCGCCCCGCAATGAGGTTGCCGAGCGAGGTGGCCACGAACCAGATGCCCATCATCTGCCCGACAAAGCGCTTGGGTGACAGCTTCGTCACCGAACTGAGACCGACCGGGCTCAGGCACAGCTCGCCCATTGTGTGCAGCAGGTATGTCAGGATCAGCCAATGCGGTCCGGCCTGGCTCCCGCTTGTTACCAGCTTGGCCGCTCCCACCATGATGAGGAAGCCGAGGCCAAGCATCACCAGTCCGATGGCGAACTTGGCGGGCATGGAGGGATCCAGTTGCCGCTTGGCCAGGTTCACCCACAAGGAGGCGAAGACCGGACCCAGGACGATGATGAAGAACGGGTTCAGGGATTGGAACCAACCGGCCGGCACTTCGAAGCCCAAGATCGTGCGGTCAGTGTGACGGTCGGCAAAAAGGTTCAGTGATGAGCCGGCCTGCTCAAAGCCGGACCAAAACATGGCGGATCCGATGAACAAAACCACGATCACCCAAGTTCGTTTCTTATCCTCGGCATCAAGTTTGCCGAAGGAGAAGACACAGAAGAAGAAAACGACAGCCAGGCCGACGATCGCATAGGTGGTGTATTCGGCGAGCGCGGGGGCGTTGATTTTCACAACGCCTGTCAGTGCCAGAATGACGATCCCGGCGACGGCGGCAAAGCCGGCGATGACCAGGTTTCGATGAACGGCGGTAGCAGGACTGTCTGGTTGGCGCCCGGCCTCTCCTAGTCGGGGCGCCGACAAACGATACTGGATGACGCCGGCCAGCATTCCGATCCCTGCCGCTCCGAAGCCGAGATGCCAATCCACCTTTTCACCAAGGGCACTGCAGATCAGCGGTCCAAGAAATCCGCCCATGTTGATGCCCATGTAAAAGATCGTGAATCCGGCATCACGCCGGGCGCCGCCCTCGGGATACAACTGGCCTACGACCGCGCTGATGTTGGGCTTCAGAAAACCGGTGCCGATCACCACCAGTACCAAGCCCAGGAAGAAGGTCGGCTGGCTCGGTATGGCCAGGGTGAAATGCCCGGCCGCAATGATCAGTCCTCCGACCCAGATGGCGCGCTGGGCCCCCAACAGTCGGTCGGCGATCCAGCCACCCGGCAGGCAGGCCAGGTAGACAAAGGCCGTGTAGAGGCCGTAGATCGCCGTTGCGGTTTCTTCATCCAGACCCATGCCGCCCTTGTCGAGCTGGTCGACCATGAAGAGAACCAACAGGGCCCGCATGCCGTAATAGCTGAAGCGTTCCCAAAGTTCGGTGAAGAAGAGGGTCGACAGTCCGGCCGGATGACCGAACCACGTCGTATTGGATTCCTGCGTCATGGGAACCGGCAGTGTTCGGTGAATCGCCGTTTGGGTCAATCGTTGGAGAACGGGGGACGGCCTCGTCTGTATTTCCCGCTCAACTGAGTGCAACCGAGCTGTAGGTCAGCCGGGGCGGTTCGAGATCGGATTGCCATCTTGGGTATCTGCGTCACCATGCGCGGCAATATGCGTGTGCTCTTGCTGCTCGGCCTCTACGGATTTTCCGTCAATGCGGCTGAAACCAATCGCCTGACGGTTGACCGGATCTTCAACTCGAAGGAACTGACCGCGAAAACCCACTCAGTTCATTGGCTGCCGGGCAAACGGGGCTACACCCGATTGATCCCAGTCAAGACCGGCGGATCCGACCTCGTGCGTTTCACCGTCGGCTCGAAGACCGGTAAGGTGATGGTGTCGGCGGCGGAATTGACCCCGGTGGGATCGGGCACTCCGTTGAAGGTTGAAGGATATGAGTTCTCCAAAGGGCGATCGTTGGTCCTGATCTACACCAACTCCAAGCGCGTCTGGCGGCGCAACTCCCGGGGTGACTATTGGTTGCTGGACCGGGGCAGCCGCGAACTTCGGAAACTGGGTGGCGACGCGCCGTCATCCAGCCTGATGTTTGCAGAAATGTCCCCGGACGGCTTGAAGGTGGCCTACGTGCGCGAACGTAACATTTACGTCGAGGATGTCCGGGATCATTCCATCCAGAAGATTACGGAAAGCGAATCCGCGCGGGTGATCAATGGCACGTTCGACTGGGTCTACGAGGAGGAACTTGGACTGCGCAAAGGCTTCCGCTGGAGTCCCGACAGCAAATCGATCGCCTATTGGCAGATCGACGATGCCGGCGTGCGTGACATGGTGATGGTCGACAACCTTTCCGGCCTGTACCCGAAGCTTACCACGTTCGCCTATCCCAAGGTCGGCCAGCAGAATCCGATCTGCCGGGTGGGCGTGCATCAGCTGGAATCGGGCAAGGTCCGGTGGATTGATACCGGCGCTGACCAGCGCGACCACTATCTGGCCCGGATGGATTGGGCCCGGCGTTCGGACCAGCTTCTGATCCAGCGTTTCAACCGCAAGCAGAACACCAACCAGGTGATGTTGGCGGATGCGAAGACTGGCAGGACACAGGTCTCGTTCGTTGAGCGGGATGATGCCTGGGTCAATGCCAACAAGGAGCTGTTCTGGATCGGCAGCAAGCAGTTCACCTGGATCAGCGAGCGGGATGGCTGGCGACACATCTACCTCGCTCGACCGGAAGGCAACGGATTGAAGCAGATCACCCGTGGGAAATTCGATGTCATCCGGTTGCTGCACGCGGGCCGCTCGGGCCTATACTTCATCGCCTCCCCGGACGATCCCTCGACCCGTTACCTCTATCACGTCGGGTTGGACGGCAAGGGCCTGAAGCGGATCACACCGTCGGACGCGCCGGCCGGGACGTATGATTACTCCATCGCGCCCAACGGGAAGCACGCCACGGTCAGTTATTCGACCCTCGATTCGCCGCCGATCATCCGGCTTGTCAGCCTGCCGGATCACAAGGTCGTCCGCACGCTCGAGAACAATGACGCGTTGCGCAAGAAGCTGAAGGCCATCGAGCGGTCGCCGACCGAATTCTCGTATATCGACATTGGTAAAGGGACACCGATGCATTCGTACAGCATCAAGCCTCCGGATTTTGATCCCAAAAGGAAGTATCCGCTCTTGGTGTATGTCTACGGTGAACCGGCCGGCTCGACCGTTCGTAATCGCTGGGGCGGCAACCGTCATCTGTGGCACCATTTCCTCGCCCGGCAGGGGTGCGTGGTGACGACCATCGACAATCCTGGCACGGCGGCACCTCGCGGCCGCGACTGGCGACGGGTGGTCGATCTTCGGGTCGGGATTCTGGCTCCCGCGGCCCAGGCCGCCGCTGTGAAGGAACTCCTGAAGCAATACTCCTATTTGGACTCCGAACGCGTGGGGGTTTGGGGTTGGAGCGGCGGCGGGTCGATGAGCCTCAATGCCATCTTCAAGTATCCGAAGCTCTATCGCACCGCGATTGCCATCGCCTCCGTGCCCAATCAGCGTTATTACGACACGATCTACCAGGAGCGCTACATGGGATCGCCCGACCGGAACGCCGAAAACTATCGCAAGGGTTCACCGATCAATTTCGCCCATCAACTGAAGGGCAATCTGCTGATCGTCCACGGTACGGCTGATGACAACACCCATTACCAGCCGTTTGAACAGCTTGTGGATCAACTGATCCACCACAACAAGAAGTTCAGCATGATGGCTTATCCGAACCGCACACATGCAATCCGCGAGGGCAAGAACACGACCCGCCATCTGTTCAGTCTGATGACCGATTACCTGAGAGAGAATCTGTTGGCTGAATAGGCACCGGCCTTGCCCGGTGCGCCTCTCGTCAATCCGAAGACTATGAAACGGCTGATCCAGGTAATCGCGGCTTTCACACTGGTTTCGGCGGCGACCGGCCGGGCGGCGGTGGTTCGCGCCTGGTCAATGATGCACCGTTGGCCGCAACAGACGGTGCATTACTACATTGATCAGTCAGAAGGGCAGTGGATCCACAAGTCGACCGAACAGCCGACGCCTTGGACCTACGATGTGATACCGCAGATGTGGGGCAAATCGATCAGGCAGACAATCCAGGACGGGCTTGCGATGTTGACGGATGCGAATCCCGGATTGCGCTTCGTAAAACTGGACAAGCCGGATGCCAAGCACTACCCGCATGCGGTCCGGATTCGTCAGCGACCGGAAGTGCTTATCACCGGCATGGCGACCGCCAACGGTTTCTACAACGGCCGGTCCACTCGGTATGAAATTCACATTAACAAATGGAATCACGCAGGGATTGTGGCCCATGAGATGTTGCACATCCTCGGGGTGTCGCACGCCCAGTCAGCCGCCAACCGGGAGACCTATGCGATCGTTTACACGGGCCAGGCCTACCTGAAGGGAAAGCCCGACGAGTTCACCGTCCCGGACAATGTCCGTTCCGGGCACGGCAATTTCAACCTGCTGACCGGGCGACGCATGTTGGGCGGCTATGACTTCAACTCCATCATGCATTACTCGGACAGCATCATGAAGAAGCACGGCACGAAGAACCGGCCATCGCTTCCCATGGTGACGATCGGCAGGCGCATCAAACCCGGCCCGTTGACCGGAGTGCAGGACACTCGGCCGGAAACCGGCATTCACTATTGGGAAGAAAACGGAAATGGCCGCTCGTACCAGGCACAACGCTCCCGGCTCTCACCGATTGACAGCTGGGCCTTGCGCGAAATGTATTTCCACTCGACGAACCCGGAAACCGGCACGGACTTCAACGGCGACGGTTTCGCGGATCTGATCGTGGGTTCGCAGGTCATCTATGGTGGTGTCTACGGCTCCGAATCACCGGGACTGGATTCGCGCAATGTTCCGGCTGCAAACAAACGACTGCCGTTCGCGGCCGACACGGTCATCGGTGGTGACTTCAATGGTGACTACCGGATGGACGCGGCGATCACCACGGCAAAGGGAATTCAGGTGCTCTACGCGGCCCGCGACAATGGTGGTCGTGACGGCCGGTTGGGCTTGCCGTCCAAGGCGCCCCACCTGAATGTGCGACCTGCTGAAACAGGTAGCTTGGCCAGCGGGGATTTTGACGGTGACGGATATTCCGATCTGGTCCTGCGCGTTTCATCCCAGCCGGGGGTGGAATTGCAGCTACACTTCGGCAGCTCATCAGGACTCAAAACCCCAAGTCGGCTCAGACTCACATTGGATCGGCCCACCCACCTGGCAGCGGGTGATTTCAACGGTGACGGATATACGGACCTCGCAGCGATTCTTAGCCCCGGACAGTTGCACATCCTGCATGGCTCCGATGAAGGACTGAGTCGAACGACTCAGAGCATTGAACCTGTTGATCACGAGGCATGGACCGGGCCAATGGCCGTGGGGGACTTCAACTGCGACGGCGTCCAGGATCTGGCAGTTCGAGCCATCACCAAACAGATCGTGGTGTTCCACGGTGAATGCCGTGGCAGCGGCATCAACGCCGACAGTCAAAGCCGGATGTTTGTCGCCAAGTCCGGCAGTGTCCTGCTGGCCGCCGATCTGAACGGTGACGGTTTCTCGGATCTGGCGATCGGCAATCCGGCGGACAAAGGCACCGGATCCGTGCAGATTATTCATGGCGCCCGCTCCGGCCTGAGTCCGTCCACGGCAGAACTGATTGGCCCGCAGAAGATTGGAATTGAGGCGAAGCAATTCGGCTCAACCCTGGACCGTGGCGACTTCGATGGAAACGGCTACGTGGACCTCGTTATCGGCACCCGTGATCAAAAGATCGTGCGTTATCACGGATCTCCGTACGCCAGTCCCGAGACGGTGATCGGCCGGTCATTTCCCGCCCATGTGATTCTCGACCGCAAGCGGAACTGATCATTCCAGCGTTAGGACACGATCGCGGATGTCTTCCGTGATCCTTGTCCGCAGGTCACGGATGAACTTCCGGTTTTCCCGTGCGAAGAATGCCACGGTGATGTCGTTGCGGACGTCCCGGAGAATCATGTTACGGCTGTCCGCCGGAGGGCTGCCGGCGCCACCGTGGGACATCTTGAGGAGTTCACCGTTGTCATGTTTGAGCCGCCAGCCGAACCCGTAGCCGACTGGTTCGCCATTGTCCAAGGTCCCGGATCGACTGATCAGCCGCCACGTCTCCGGTTTCACCAATCGGCCATCGCGCAGGGCGCGGTCCCACTTCTCGTAGTCGTTCAGACTACAAAGCATGTTCCCCGATCCGTTGAAACGAGTGCTGTCACGCGTATGCTTCATTCCCAGCACGTCCAAGATCCGCTCTCGTTGAAACTCGTGGAAGGGTTTGTCCGCGATGACTTCAACGATTCGCGCGAGTAGTACATAGCCTGAATTCGTGTATTCGTATTTTACGCCCGGCGCACGCCGGAGCGGCAGGGTCGTCAGCCATTCCGCATGCGTCCGGTTGTTGAGGCGCTCCAGGCTGTTGGCCTCTTTGTATTCCGCGATGGACGCCTTCTCCTTGGCCTGGATGAAGTTCGGCAATCCGTTGATGTGCCAGAGCAGATCTTGAACGAGCAGTTCCCGCCCCTTGACCGGAAACTTCAGTTTCGGCAGATGGTGGGAGACCTTGTCCGTCAGCTTGAGCCGTCCTTCCTCGAACAGAAGTGCCACGCACATTGCTGCGAACTGTTTGGTGACCGAAGCGAGGCCCAACGGGGTATCCGGGGTGATTGGGGCCTTTCCGTATTTCCGGCCGTAGCCTTTGCGGTGAATCACCTTGCCTTTCCGCACCACCAGGAGCGCCACACCTCCCTCCGCTCCGACAGGGAAATGCTGGCGTACGATGGCCGATAACACCGGGTGTTCAATCGCGCCCTTCTGTTCGGCCGATGCCGCAACATCGGGTTCGCGCTCGACCGCCGCATTCGCGCGACTGGCCGTGGTGAGGGCCAGCATGATCATCAGGGCGAGCAGGTGTTTCATTTCGAGATCCCAGTCTGGGACTGCGCCCCTGAGCCAGTCAAACACCGGTCTGTCCTGGCTCGCTCCTGTCAACCGTGTTGATCCGTGACAATAACGGGCTGATCTGCACTATTCCGCCTCGATCAAGCCGATTAAAAACCTATCTGTCCTTCTCGCCGTTCTCTTTGCCTTCGTCGCTCAATCCAATGCCGCCGATGTTCAATTCGTCCGCATCGAAATCTCCGGCGGCAAACGCATCCTGACCCTTGCCGAAGTCGAGATTTTCAGCGGCGACAAGAACATCGCCCCCACCGGCAAGGCCACCCAGTCCTCCAGCAACGGAAACGCGAACGCTTCCAAGGCCATCGATGGCAACAAAGACCCGGACTACAAGAAAGGCGGTCAAACCCACACGGACAACAAGGGCGCGAGCCTCGCTTGGTGGGAACTCGATCTCGGCAAGGAACAATCCATCCACAAGGTCCAGCTCTGGAACCGCCTCAAGTTCGAATACCGTCTCGATGACTTCACACCGCGACGTTCGGCTCATTGCAGGCCTTTCTTGAGTCGAATGGACTCGTCAAAGATTCCTTCAACCTCTAAGTCCGTTGATTGAGGCTTTGGAAGCAGTCGAGGAACGGTCTTCGAACCTCCGGCCTAAGTTTCGTCCGTGCTCAAAGTCAGGCAACCAAGCTAGAAGTCCTCGCGGGTCGCGAGGATGTTGATGACCTTGGGATACTCGACCAGAGGATGGTCGTCGGTGATCAGGTAACGGCCGGGGCTCCAGTCGAGGCGAGGACTGTCGATCATGTCGTAGATGCTGTATTCCAACTTCGCTTCCGCCAGCCGCACTTCCTCATGGAACGGTGTGTCGCGGGTGATTCGGACTTCGAAATTCTCGCGGGTGAACTGGATCGGGTCGTTTGAAGCGATCAGGGCGTAACCATTCTGCAGGCTTT
>JAYPXF010000021.1:10352-18182 GCA_038154405.1 Verrucomicrobiales bacterium
CCTGGCTGTTGGAATACACGCAATAGATTCCCTCAGGGCGCAAACGTTTGCGGACCAGTTCCATGTATTCGCGTGATAGCAGAATCGAGCTTCCGGCTTGTTTCAGGTAGAGCGGTTGTTGGGTGATGATGTCGTAGGTCTTGTCGTTGAGGGCCAGACCACTGCGGCCGTCCTGCCAGATCAGATTGATCTTCGAGTTTTCAGCCACGTTCAAGGTGCCTTCCGGGAACTCCTTCAGCATTTGCTTGAGGGTGTGATTGATGTCGTACGTATCCACTTCGACGGAGGGCAGCTTGGCCAGTGTCGCGGTGGTGACACCAGTGCCCAGACCAATCACAAGGGTGTGTTCAGGGTTGCCGGAATGTGCAAGCGCGGGAATTGCCGCCATAAGCCAGTTGCGGGAGAGGAGATGATTCGTCCCATCCGACAAGGCGGAATGCCACAGACCATCCCAGAACACAGCTCCATCCGGCGCGATTTCAATGACTCCGTCGCGGCCCCAGAAAACGTGATGCTCCCGCCGATCAATACGGGAAGGATTCCAGATGCCATTGGCCAGGACGGTGACGGCAACGATGAACGCAGCGGCGATGGGTAATCCCAACAAAGGGCGCTTGACGGGCGTCTGGGATCCCCACCACCAGACTGCTGTCGCTGCCAGTAGCAGGCCCATGAAAGTGTGGACGTGGTGCAAAGAAGCTTCGTAGCCCACCAGGGTGAAGAACAGGATTCCCAGGGCGGAGCCAGCGGTGTTCATGGCTGAGAACCGGCCCACATCGCGTCCCCAGTCCTTCGCGTTGCGCGAAACCATCCAGCCATAGAGCAGGCCGAAGCTCAGGCAGGGGAGGAAGTAGTAGAGGCCCACCTTGAACATGCTGAACAGGGCCACCGTGCGATCGAACCAGAACAACTCCGGTATCAGCAGCAGTTGCACGGCAACGAAAACGATCTGGACCACCACCCGCTCCTGCGAAAACGAGGACAAGAACACACCCAACGACCAAAACAGCAGGAAGAACAGGAGAGTGAGAGCAAAGGTGTGCGGCAATGGTTGATGGGCGAGCGACATGATTCGAAAGAGAAGCATCTCGTATCCGAGCGCAAAGAAGCCGAGCAGAAAGCCGGCGAGCTCTTCCGGTCTTAAACCACGCGAAGAACGTTCATCCTCTGTGTTGTCAAGGGACGGGGTTTCACCACGGTATCCCCGCGCAATCCAGATGAGCACGAGTCCAGCGACGGTGTTGGTAAGAATTGCAACCAACAAAGCAGATTGCTGTCCGTGGTAGGGCAGCAAATAGAAGCTGCTGCCGAGTGCGCCCAACGTGGCCCCCAAGGTGTTCAGAAAAAACAGGATGGCGATCAGTGACTGTTTTCTTCCCCGCTGACTTCTTTGGCACGCGTCGGACGCGAGCGGCAGGGTGGCGCCCATGAGAAATGTGGGGACGATCAGAATGGCGAAGGCACTGACGCCATACAACAGGCGGAGAGGCACTCCCACGCTCATCATGAACTTCTGGACTTCGTAGGCGTGATCGGCGAGACCCAGTTTCAGCACGAGCATCACCAGGAGGTTCGCCACGGCCAGTAGCAGTTCTACCAGGCCCAGGGCCTTGAGCGGATTGGCGATCTGTCGCGACCGGCGTCCCATCATCTCGGCCCCGATGCCCAGACCCAGCATGAACACCAGGACGACGACCATTGAACTCAGGGTCTCGCTGCCACCCAAGGGAGCCTTCAGCGCTCTTTGCCAGATGACCTGATTGATGATGCCTGCCGTACCGGAGAGAAACAGCGCGACCAACATGATACCCAGTTCCAGCAGCGATCCTGTGCGAGGTTCACGACTCCCTGAATTGTTCTCCGAATTCATGTCGTTCGATTTGCCATCTGCTTTCTGCTCGCTGGTGAAGCGGGAGAATAACACGCCGAATCCACCGGGTGAACCGTTGAGCGTCGAGAACGGGTTCTCCCACGTGTGAAAGATGGCGAGATTTACTCCGCATGAGCTCAATTGTTGGATCTGGACTGGCTTGGCAGATCCGGATCACGGTTGAGCTGAATTGGCACTTTGCTAGTATCTGCCGCGCATGGACCCTCAACTGAGACATCCTTTGACGCGAAGCGTCCGGAACTGGTGCCGGGCGTTCATCCTGCTTTGCCTGGTCACCGCCCCGGCGAAGGCGGAAGACGCAAAGCCATGGCGCTTGAATGATCACATAGGGGTGCCTGATTGGCTCAGGTTCGATGGGAACACCCGAGTCTTCTATGAGGCCATGGACAATCAGTTTCGTGTGGGCGGTGTCGGGGGGGACCAATTGCTGACCTGGCGCACGATGTTGAAACTCACCGCCTCCAAGAACGGCTACAGTTTGGTGGGCGAAATGATCGATGTGCGAGGCGCCTTGGCGGATACCGGTACGCCGCTTGGCACGGACGACATCAATACGTTGGAACCACAGCAGGCTTACGTGGGATGGAAGGGAACGACTTCAGCTGGAGACGGCCTGGATCTTCGCTTCGGTCGTCAGACGATGAATCTGGGGTCTCGGCGATTCATTGCCCGCAACGTCTTTCGCAGCACGATCAACGCGTTCAACGGGATCCGTACCCGCTGGGAACGACCGGACAGCCTGACGCTGAACGCATTCTATTTCCTTCCGCAACAACGACGCCCCACGAATCCGGCCAGTCTCCGGGCCAATGATGCCGCCTTGGATGCTGAGAATTTCAATCTCCATTACTGGGGTGTTCACAATGAGATTCACGACGTCTGGCGCGACATCAACCTGGAACTCCAGTTCTACGGAATGCATGAGACTGACACCGCTGACCGCGCGACGCGCAATCGCAACATCTACACACCAGCGCTTCGCCTGGCGCGCAAACCCGCCGTCGGACACTTCGATCTCGATCTGGAATCAGCAGTGCAATTCGGCGAATCCCATGCGACTCGTGCGATCGGTGACACCACATCGCTGACTCACCTGGCGCATCGGCAAACCTTGGAGAGCGGCTACACCTTCGATCTGCCTTGGCGGCCGCGGCTGGCCTTTCAATACGAATACACGAGTGGTGACAACAATGCGGCCGATGGTGACAACAACCGCTTCGACACCCTATTCGGTGTTCGTCGCCCCGCGCACGGTCCCACCGGAATCTGGGGTGCCTTCGCTCACGCCAATATCAACTCCCCGGGCTATCGAATTGTCGCCAAGCCGCGGAAGGACATCCAATTCATGTGGTCCCATCGCTGGTATTGGCTGGCCTCTGACACCGACGCGTGGGTGCCGCAGGGGGTGCGTGATCCCGCGGGCACTTCCGGCAGCTTTGTCGGTCACCAGATCGAGACCCGTATCCGCTGGGATGCGGTCCCGGGAAACATCCGCTTTGAAACCGGGGCCGCCCGCCTGTTCGCCGGGGACTTCCTGCGTCGCGCTCCCAACTCCAACGGTCAACGCGACAGCACGTATGGTTATTTCCAGTGGGAACTGACCTTCTGAGCGTCCCGGAAATCCGACAGTAGTCTGCCGTTAGTTGCGGACGGGCACGAGTTTGATTCGGCGGAAGTCACCGATGGCCTTTTTCGCTTTCTTGAGCGGCATGAGTTTGTGGGTGTGGTTGCCGGGGATGATGGTTATGGTGCCGATTTCTCGATACCTGAAGTTTTGGAAGTGGCCGGTGTCTTCGACGGTGAAGTCGAGGTGGTCCTTCCCGACGGAGAGGCGGACCAGACTGCCGCC
Organism: Verrucomicrobiales bacterium; assembly: GCA_038154405.1. Lineage (GTDB taxonomy): Bacteria > Verrucomicrobiota > Verrucomicrobiia > Limisphaerales > JAYPXF01. Next base: position 14,093 of record JAYPXF010000021.1, read on the forward strand.
TTGGTCGGTGCCGCAGCCTTGCCAGATGTGGACGGTGTAGGTCTGCCTGTTACCGACGTTCAGATGCCATTCGCACCAGTCGTTTTCGTCGGCCCAGTAGCCGACGGTGTTTTTGTGGGGTTGCGGCTCGAAGCGCAGGAGGCGGCCGTGGGTGACTGAGTCATAGGCGTGGAGGTCGATCGTGCCGTCGGGATGCGGTTGGACTTGGCGGGGGCCGGAGATGGCGGGGTCATATGGGGCGTTGTCCTTGATTTCCACGATGGTGGTAAGTGGTGCCTTGGCGTTCTTGGGGAGGGTGATCTGCCAGTCTTTGATTTCGGGCCAGAAGCGGATTGATTTTCGATCCTTGTCAGCGGCGAGGTAGACGGCGCCGATTCGGTTGTTGAGGCGGGGGATGTCGAGTTTTCGATTCGGGGGGAGCTTGGTGACCTTGAGCTCGAGCTGGCCGAGGCCGAGTTCGATGGTGCCCCACGGTTTCTTGATGGGGAAGTGCTTGGGCGCAGGGATGTGGAAATTGAGGGTCTTGGTGTCGGCGGTGATGTCAGCGCTGAGGCCGGTGATCTGGCGTGTGGATTCGATGGTGGGGACGAGGGCGCGGGTTTGGGACATGACGGTGATGGTCACGTCGTATTTGCCGGGGATGGGGCCGTCAGTTTGCGCGATCTTGAGCCTGCTGTTGCGCAGGTAGCCGGAGATGGCGGGGGCGTGGGGATTGTTGAGCGGGTTGAAGGTGACCCAGCCGCGGGTGATGGGATCGCCGTAGACGGTGACTTCGCCGGTGAGCGGCAGTCGGGGTTGTTCGGTGAGCCAGCCGTTGTTTCGCAGCCAGTCCTTCAGGCGGCCTCCCCAGGAGGAGAGCGTCGGATCGCCGGGTGCCAGACCGAGGCCATGCTGGCCCTTTTGGTACACATGGATTTCCGCTGGCACGTTGGCCTTACGCAATGCGAGGTAGAAGAGCACGCTGTTCTCCGGCGGGACACCCGTATCTTGTCCGGTGTGGAACATGAAGGTGGGCGGGGTCTCGGCATTGACCTGCCTCTCGTTGGACATGAATTCCACGAGCTTGGGATCGGGTTTGTCGCCAAGGAGGCTGCGTCGGGAGCCGCCGTGCATGTGTTGCTCCTCCGTGAAGGTCACGACCGGATAGCCAAGGATGGCGAAGTCCGGCCGGCAGCTCTGGCGGGCGACGGGATCCGCCGAATCTTTCCGGCCGCGGTGCCAATGCGTGGCGAGCGAGGAGGCGAGGTGGCCACCGGCCGAAAAGCCCATGATGCCGACGCGCTCGGGATCGACGCGATATGCGTTGGCGTTGGCGCGGACGTGTTGGACGGCGCGCTGTGCGTCGTGGAGTTGCGTGGGGTGTCGATAATCAGGCGAGAGCCGGTATCGGAGGACGAACGCCGCAACCCCGAACTTGTTGAAGAACTGCGCTACCTGTTGACCTTCGTGATCGATCGCCAGTCCGCGATAACCACCTCATCCTGATCGGGCAGGTAGGCGCGGATGGTCGGCTGATGAGTCTCATCCTCCCCCTTGGCACCGGGCGCACCATCCGGATACAGCGCGGTTGGAAGCGGCCCGTAGTTGGCGGCCTTCTTCGGTTGCGCGGGCAACGTGATGGCGACGAAGAGGAAGATGACAGTAGCGATGGCTGATTTCATATCGAATGGGAGAGGGCTATAGGCGAAGCCGAGGCGCTTGAAAAGCCTTTGAGAATCGTCTCTTCCGGATTCGGCTCGATCCGGGGAATCGATTGGGATGAAATCGCGGCATGAAATCATTGCGTGAAGAACTCTGGTTCGAGATCCCCAACCGCCGCGGCTTTCTGAACATCACTCCGACCGTCGAAGACCTCGTGCGGAAGAGTGGAGTGAAGGATGGTCTGTGTCTGGTGAACGCCATGCACATCACTGCGTCGGTGTTCATCAATGATGATGAGTCCGGTCTGCATCATGATTACGACGCGTGGTTGGAGAAATTGGCGCCGTTCAATGCCTCCGGTGATGTCTATCATCACAACCGCACCGGTGAGGACAACGCTGATGCGCACATGAAACGGCAGATCATGGGGCGTGAGGTGGTGGTGGCCATAACCGATGGGCGGTTGGATTTCGGGCTGTGGGAACAGATCTTCTACGGGGAGTTTGACGGTCGACGCCGCAAGCGGGCATTGGTGAAGATCATCGGTGAGTGACCGATGAAAAAACGAATTCGTTGTGGCTTCAAAACATCGGTTCGCGCGGTTATATGCCCACACGAAAACTGAAATCGATATTTTGAAGTCTGATGCATAAGAGTTGCTTTTTGATTTTGTGGTTGTCTGTCGCCTTATGTGGTGCGGCGGACGAGAGCTGGAAACTGATCAGCAGAGGTGATGCCGTGGCGCGGGTCAGCGGGAACGGGGCTGTTCATCTCGAGACGCGGGACAGCGAATCGTCGATCAGGGCGTCCCGTGATCTTCAGGTGCCTGATGATGCGCAGGAAATCCGGGTGCAGGTGGATTGGCGTCCGGAGCAGGGTGGCAAGGCCGCCAACATCTTCGCCCTCTCGGCCGCGGATGCGAACTTCGCCATTCTGAAGCTACGCACGGTATCCGGTCGCAATCGAATCTCCTATTCCACCGGCGGGAGCACGATGGCCATTACCGGGAACGGCTACCAGATCGGACATTGGCATCGGATCATCGTAAGGGTGACCCGTGGTGTATACCACCTGGCCATCCTGGACCGCGGTCCCGACAACCTGCGTGATTTCCGGGTGGTGTTCGACTCCCAGGTGCAGCTCAAGAATCCGCCCGGACTTGCGAACGTGGAGCAAGCGCTGCGTCGTTTCTATGCCGACGCATTTCCGAACCAGGGAACGGACGGCTATGCGTTTGCACTGGCGTACTTCCGCTACCGCGTTCGTTAGACTCCAGTGGAAGATGAAGGATCTTCCGACTGACGCGGGCATCAGGGGCGGAATTTTTCGCAAATTCCGCTACGGCCTTGATCGAAGTCCTATGCGAAGACGCGGAGGGAGATCGACTGAATCAGATTGCCGCCGGATTTCTGAAACGGACGCGGCATGGGCTGCGCGACGCCATTGCGATCCACGGTGCGGCAGCGCAGTTCGTATTTGCCGGGCTGGAGGGCGGGCAACAACGTGGCCCAGTGGGCAAGGGTGTTCCGCGATGGCCACTCGATGAAATTGCCGGCGTCATCCAATTGGTTGGGAATGGGCGGCAGCTTGCCATCCGGAAACATTTCCCAGCGATCAGGCGGCGGCAGGATGTCGGCGTTCTTCCACGGGGCCTTGGAGAAATTGCGATCGCCGGCGGGAACGGGCTTTTCTGCTCGGCGCAGCCAGTACTGCACCTTGGCCAATCCGGACATGCCGGCTTGGGCGACACCGGTCAACGGTATCGATTTTCCCGCTCGCACAACCTTCGGCTTGGTGACGAAGCGCGCGAAGCTCTTCATCTTGCTATCCACGTCGTTGTTCTTCTCGGCGTAGGTGTCGTTCGCGCCGTGCTTGTTCGTTAGGAAGATCTGTTGCAGCCACTTGATGGATTTGAAGCCGTAGGCTTCGGGTACGATCATCCGCACGGGACCACCTCGTTCACCGGTCAGTGGTTTGCCGTTGAGCTTGTAGCAAAGAATCACCGGCAACTCGCCCGGCGGATCCGCCAGGACTCGGCCGATCTGGAGTGAGCTCTGGAAGATCTGCTTCGCGTTGTCGTTGTGATAGCCGCGATAATAGATGCGGCGGATGTTCCGGTCCGGTTTGGCCAACCACAGGACATCGCGCAACGGAACGCCTTCCCACAAACCCATGCCCTGGGGATCGTGGAGGTTGTTGCAGGTCATCACCTTCAGGTAGCGAACGGCCTTGGTCTCCGCCAATTTTATCAAGGTCTTGAAATCGAGGGCGGTGCCCTCCGCCTTTGACAATGGTCAGTCCAGGCGCGAATTGCTTTCCGGATCGGCGATCACCTCGAGCTTCCAGATCTTCCGTTCCAAACCCAGTTCCAGATGCTCATCCAACGGTCGTTTGTAGGGCAGCGGACGATGGCGTTCCACGTTGCGGAACTTGTCCGACGGCGTGAGTT
>JAYPXF010000021.1:18192-20696 GCA_038154405.1 Verrucomicrobiales bacterium
CGATTTCCGAATCGAGGCCGTCGACTGCCAGTCCGCAGGCGCCTACGCCGGCGAGTTGCAGGAAATAGCGGCGGGTGAGTTCAACGTGTTGGCGGGCGAGTGGCGAAAGACCTTTCATGTGATTTGGGGAACTGCGATCGAACATCATACGACGTCTTGGGCAAGGCAATCCCATTCCGCTTGAGCAGGAGCGCGATCCGGGTTACTGCCACGCCATGGCCGACGAGCAACCCACCACTGAAGCATCCGCCCAGGCGGGCATGCGCGAGACCTTCGGGCTGGATCAATATCAATTCACCCTCGGCAAATGGATCGTGCTGTTGTCATCCATCGGCATGATGGTCGCGGGCTTGATTCTGTCTGCGACATCCGATCCGGAGCCGGAATTCGCCGCCAGGTCGACCACCGTGACGGGACAAGCCCCGGCGGGCATGGACGAACCGGATCCGGATGGGTTGATGAACAGTTTCGCGGACAATGGCGGGCTCAAGCTGCCAATTCCGGATCTGACCAACGGTTTCCCGGACATCCCGGAACCGGGATCGGCGCCGGACGAGTTTCCCGCTGATACCAGCATTGGCTCTCGCGATTTCTCCAAGCTGTTCGTGAAGGGAGGGTTCGGGATGTTCATGGGATTCGCCATCGGCTTCGCGATTCGCGCCTTTGTGAAGCTGGCAACGGTGATCGTCGGCTTCTACTTCCTGACGCTCGTCATGCTTTCGTACCTGGGCTGGATCGAGATCCACTGGCACGTCATCGAGGGGCAGGCCAACGGCTTGGTTACCAATCTCGGCGCGCAGTTTGAATCCTTCAAAGCCTTCCTTACGGGCAGCATCCCTTCGAGTGGCGCGGCGGCCACCGGACTGGCGATGGGGCTGCGGAAGAAGTAGGGCGAGCTGCGGTCGATTGGGGTGGTTCGGAGGGGAGAGCGGTCACAGCAACGGATTCACCCTCCGGTCTTGGCTTCTGGTTGGGGGAGCGATTCGATGAACGCGATCAGTTCCCAGATCTGTTCGTCTTTCAACGCGCAGCGAAAACCGATCATGGGCGTTCCGTCCAAACCCATTGCAATCGTTCGGAAGAGATCGTTGGGCGAAGGACCGCTGCGGTAATGTTGGAGCCGAAGGTCCGCGGGAACGGCGACGTGTCCCCAGACGTTGGTCAGGCCCGCGGAACCCGGCCCCTTGCCGTTGCCGTTTTTGCCGTGGCAGTTGATGCAGATCTGTCCAAACAGTTGCGAGCCGCTATGTGTGCGTTTAGCCAGGGCGCCGTCGTTGAAATACCAGTCCGGTATCTTGGCCATCACCACCGCATTGGTCTGGCGATCCTTTTACTTCCACCGATGCGAGAGGTTTTTCAGATACACGATTATTGAATCCAGATCCCGCTCGCTCATCGACTTGGCGAAGGTCGGCATGGCTGTGCCGGACACCCCGCGCTTGGTGGTGCGGCGCAGGTCGTCATCGGTCGGTTGAAAGCCCACCGGTGTGGTGCGGTCTTTGAAGATGCCCATGCGGAAATTGCGCGGTTGCACGGGCATGCCTTTCGCCCACGGTCCATTGCCTCTTCCCGTGCTGCCGTGGCAGGGCGCACACTGGGATTTGAAGACGTGGCGTCCCTTCAGATACGCACCGAAATCGTCGATGTCCGCGCCGGTCAGGGGGGCGGTCATGGAAATCAGCAGCAGGGTGAGGATTCGCTTCACTCCCTTTCAACTAGGCTATGAAGCTTTGGTTGGCAATTGCTGCAATTGTCAGGACCAAGTCTGATTTTGTGATTTGTTCGATCATGGAGGGAACCACTCTGTTGGTTCCGGCTGAAGCGGCATCGACGGAGCCGATTCGACGTGGCTCATGAGAAACCGATGCCCCACATTGAAGGCAGCCGCTAAATGGAGACGGCGCGGCCGGTTGTGGCGGCTTCGTAGATCGAGAAGATGGTTTTTATGGCACGCAGACTTTCCTCCGAGGTGATGGGTGGATCGGTTTCGTTGGCGCAGGCGTCCACGCAGGCCTGCACGAACGGGGTGTAGCCACGTGGTTGCTTCGAACCTTCGAACCCTTCAACCTCGCCACCATTCAGATACCAATGCAGCGGCATGTCTCGCATCTGGTGCAGTTGCAGCCAACCCTTCGAACCCCAGACCTTGATGCCGGAGTGGTAGCGTTTGTCGAGGTAGTAGCCGGAAGTCATCGTTCCGAGAAAGCCGGATTCAAACTTGAGCGTAGCGACCGCTGAGTCTTCGATCTTGATGGGTTGGCCGCCGACGTTGGCAATCATTCCTGACACCTCCGAGATGTCCGAACCGGTCAGGTGCATGGCGAGGTCCAACCAGTGGATTCCCAACCAGATCAGATGACCGCCACCCGAACGTTCGCGATCGGTAAACCAGGCGTCCTGGTAGCTCTTGCGGGTCAGGCGCGTCTGGTCCGCAACCAGGTGCATGTCCAAGCCGTAGATCTCCCCCAGCTTTCCATCCAAGATCATCTACATTAATAAGAATT
>JAYPXF010000021.1:20706-22634 GCA_038154405.1 Verrucomicrobiales bacterium
CAGCGAACCAGCCGGAGTGATAGCTCTTGCGGGTCAGTCGAGTCTGGTCGGCAATGAGGTGCATATCGATGCCGTAGACGTCGCCCAACTTTCCCGAAGCAATCAATTCGCGCGCGTGGCGGAACTCCGGATTCAATCGGTTCGCCAAGGCGAGCATGAGATTGAGATGTTTGCTCTCCGCCTTGAAGGCGAGCGGGGCAAAATCTTTGGCACGCACGCAGGAAGGCTTCTCGGCAAACACATGGCAACCGGCATCGAGTGCGGCATCGATCACCGGGGGCGCAATGCGCGCTTCGAGGGACACCAGGACCATCTCCGGCTTCTCCCGTTTCAACATGGTTCGGTAGTCCGGGTAGGTCCTGGTCAGTTTGCTTCCCAGGTCTTTTGCCGCCCGGGAATTCCAGTGGCCGTCCGAATCGGCGAGCACGACTTCCGCGCATGATTCAGTGGCGGCCAAGGCGCTAAGATAGGCTGTCACGTGAGCCCCGGTTGCGCTGGTGATGAGACCTACTTTGATTTTCGCTGCCATGGATGGATCCGTTATGGTGTCATTTTGCCGCGAACGCAATCGCCTCCATCATACGAGTGCCGTGCATCTTTCAGCCCGTTTCAGAAATGTGCGTAACAGCCGGTACGGAGCGATACCTTCCATCACTGACCGTTGGAGAATCTAAGGCGGATGAAGCGGTGGACGCCGGGGGCGTTGGCGGTCGGGTCGGTGAAGGTCAGGCGCTTGGATCTGTCGTTGGGCGTGGGGTCGGTGACGACGGCGCTGACGGTGGTGAACGAACCGAAACGCGCCTCGCTGGCGATCTCGGCCACGACGGTCAGGTTCGGATCGTCGTCCCGAATGTCGATGGCGAAAGTGGCGCGTTGACTGCCGTCAAAGCTGAGGGGAAAGGCAAACGAGGTTTGGGTGGCAGGGTTTCCCCGTGTCGCATACTCGATGAAGTTGGGGACGCGATCCATTTCGCCGTCCACAGCCGGGGCCGCATTGGGATCGTTCTCGCCGGATGTGAAGTTCAGCCGTTGCCAGCCGAGAAAGGTGGCGGTGACCGCTAGGTTGAAAGACTGGTCGGCCGATGCCGGCGGCGAGCCGCTGTCGAGGGCGCGAATGGTGACCGGTTCGATTGCGTTGGCATTGTCCGGTGGGGTGCCGGAAACCAATCCATCGGAGCTGACTGTCAGCCATGACGGTCCGGTGACCTTGCTGAAGGTGATGGCTTGCTGTTCCCCGTCTGTGGCGGTTGCCTGATAGGAGTATGCGATTCCTTTCACGGCGGTGGTGATGGCGGTCGAGGTAAAGCTGGGGGCGGTATTCGGAAGTACGGGCGTGCTGGAAGGATCACCCGGGTTTGACAGTCCTGTGATGCGTTCAGGCGTTCCATTGCCATCCTCATCACCAAGTTCCTGCCCATTGGTGAAACCGTCACCATCGGAATCGGCCGCGGCCAGGGCGGGAGACCAGAAGGCGGCCAGGGAACTGTTGGGAAATGTCACCAGAGGTCTCACAGCTTCACCGAAGATGTTCACGTTGTTCGCGTTCCCCAAGGTGCTGGTGTGGCAGTTGCGGCAATTGAAGGCGGCACCGTTGGGGAGCTGCGCGGGGCGATGGTTTCTGGCGCTCGCGTCGGCGACCGGCCACAGGGCCGCGAGCAGGGAGACAACGAGTACGCGTTTGATGAATCGGTTCATGATTGTCGGGCAATATATGGCCCACCTCTTGTGAGGCACGCGGCAGAAGATTATGCCCGCAATTCAGGCGTCTTCTTCCGGTGCCGTATCCGTGTCGTGATCCTGGGGGTCGTTCGGTGCCGCCCCTTCACCTTCCGCTTCTACCTCGCTTTGAAATTCGGCTTTCGGCCAAAGCTGCAGCAATTGCTCGAAGGTGCCGATGATGGGGGTTTCCTGTCCGAGGAAGATCTTGG
>JAYPXF010000021.1:22644-31226 GCA_038154405.1 Verrucomicrobiales bacterium
CCAGCCGCTGCCCATCTCGACATAGAGTTGACCGTCGGAGTCGACGAGTTTCCAGAAGTCTGCTGGCAGTTCAGGGTCATAGAAGACACCCATCTGTCTGCGGAGCGTAGCACCGGCCATCGATTCCGGCAGTTCGATGCCGTTTTCCTCGGTCAAGACATCAATTGATTTGAGCGACGGGGTGGGGCGTTCTTCCAAAAAGGAGAAGTAGCCGAGCAGATTCACGCAGGCGGTGGTGTCGGCCGCAAAGTGATACTCGGGTTCGCCGTAGGTGTTGGCCGGGCAATGCCAGATGGTGACGAAGCCGCGGATTTCGAAATCGGCCGGCTCCTGCGGGCCGGCTTCCGCGACAGGAGCCGCTTCACCGGGCACTTCAAATCCGTGGGCCTTGGCAAACTCGGCGAAGGAATCCGAAGGTCCGTTATTGAGGCGCAGAAGCACCTGTTTCATCGGCAGGCATTCGCGGTCTTCTCCCAGTTTGAGGGCAGCGTTCACGTCCACAAACGGGTCATGGGTATCGCACAGCCATTCGCTTTCGGCGGCGCGGCGCAACACCTCCCCCACGTAGGCGCCGAAGGCAAAGGTGCGAAAAGCGGGATTCTCGCTGAAGAACTCGCCGCAATCGGCCGTATCCGTGGCGGCATGTTCGTTGAAGAACCGGTCCACCTCATGGAGGCTCTCCAGGCTGAAGTCGCCGTTGAACTCCCGATCGGTCAGTTGCTTGGCGGCCCAGTCCGCCGCCCGGTCGATATCCGGGCACATGTAGGTGGTGTTGCCGGACCGCTCCTGTTCGGCTTCGGCGAGGAGATCTTCTTCCAACGATCCAGCGTCGGAACCGGAGCGGTCCCACTGGATGTGGTTCATCGAGTAGGATGGATTGACGTGTCGGCTCATGAGGCTGGAGCCCTTTGTTGGGTTGTCAGACGTGGCGCTCGGGATACGACGATTGGCTCAAATTGGTTACCCGTATGGGTATCATAACCTAGGCTGATTCCAACAACAAATGTCTGCTCACTTCAATCTCCCTACGGGCGTGACGGAGAGATCGTCGAAGCGGGTCGGCTGCCCGGAGTAAGGCAGGCCCCAGATGGAGGCCTTGCCGGCGTAGGGCTCCTCCTTGTCATCATAAGTGATCATCCATCCGGCGGGATTGGCTCTGCCTTCCACCCACACCTTGCCTTCCACGCGCCAGACATCGCCGGCCAGCTTGCGAACCTGCAGCGTCATCCAGTGCCATCTGCCCGGTAGCCATTTGTATGGCACAAACGCCACGACTTCATCTTGGCGATAGAGCTCGAGTTTCTCCTTTCCGCCTGAAACCTGCAGGCGGTAGCCACCGACGCCATTCAGGCCAATGCCAAACGCCGGCAGGCGCCGCTTTTGGTTGGCCCCGAGAATTCGGGCTTTCACTGCGACGTTGTGAGATTCGGTCGGTCCAAACAAAACGCCAAACGTGTGCACCGGGTTGCCGGGCAGTTCCAGAAACTGCTGATTGCCCTCGGCCTTCACGGCGAATTCTCCATTCAGGACCATGAACTTCTCCGACAGTTCCCCGCCAGGCTTCTCCTGAGAGAAGTCGCTGACAAACAGCGGCTTGGGGGCGGAATTCTTCGCCGCCCGGGCATCCCGATCCAGGTTGCCCTGAATCCAGCGGGCCAAGGTGGAACTGCCGCGGCCGTAGCCGCCGGGCAGGGGACGGTAATCACGTGTCTGTATACGGGGAGGCGAGCCCCAGTGAGCCGGAAAAGGTTTGGGCACATTCACCGGTGGGGTTCGTTTGTCGCGATCGAGATTTCGTTGAATCCAATGTGCCAGAGTCGAACTGCCGTGGCCGTAGCCGCCGGGCAACGGGATGTAATCCTGGGTCTGAATTGCGGGTGGCGAGCCCCAATGCCGAGGGAATGGTTTGCGGGCAGCCGATGTGCAGACGATCAGGGTGAGCAGGAGGCAGAAAGTGATTCTCATGGCTGATGTGTTGGACGGAAACGAGCGGTCAATTGCTCCGCAGGGAATCGATGATCTTGCCTCGCAGCGCCCAGAGAGACGCCAGCCACGTGCAGATGACGCCGCTCAACAACACGCCGGCCAGGGTCAGAATGAGTTTGTCATACGGCAGATCGCTCGCCGGTGATTGAATCGCGGGAATGACCGCGACGACGGCGGCGCCAATGCCGCTGAACAGACCGAGCATCAGCAGGGCGACGTGTTCGGTGATGACCATCTTCTTGAGGGAACCGGCCTTGAAACCAAGCGCCAGCATTACGGCCAGTTCACCGCGGCGTTCCAGCACGTTGCGCAACACCACGACACCCAAACCGGCGCTGCCGAGCAGCAATCCGAGACTGCCGAGGATCTGGAAGGTGCCGAGGTAGGTGTTCTGTACGGCGTTCAACTGCGCGAGGCGCTTCGTTGTGCGCGTGAGTTCCAGACCGTTGTCGCGCAAGCCTCGGGTCAGCGTTTTCGAAATCTCGTCGGCCTTGCCAGTTGGGCCGTCGATGAGGAAGGACTGATAACCGCTCGATGAAGGAAAGCGTTCCGCGAACACATCCTCATCGATCAGCAGGCTGCCCTGCATGATCGAATTCGCGAGGCCGCCCACGAGGCGAAAACGAATCGGTCGTCCCCGCTCATCCGGATCCGGATACTCCAACACCTTGCCGACGCCTGTGCCCAAGGCCCATATAAGCGAGGCGTTGTCACCAATGGCCGGGATGCTGCCGTCGTCAGTCGGTTGTCGTAGCAATTGCCAGGGATCCTGCTTGGCGCTGTCATCGCTGACGCTCGCGAACTTGAAGGCCCTGCGGGAAGACAGGGCATCGGGATCCACGCCGAGGATGCGCGGTCGCTGCGCGCGATTCAGATTCAGGCAACTGGCGTCCTCACCGGCCCGCAGTCGCATCTGCACGAACGAAACATCCGGCAGGTCATCCGCATCGAGTCCCATGGTATCCAGACCCTTCTCCGTGTTGAGGTCCGGTCGGATGGCGACACTGGCGTCACCGAGGAACAGGAAGCCACCTGTGCCGGAATCGCGTTCCGTGGCCTTGAGGTTTTCGTCCAGACGAAAGACCCCGATCGAGAGCACGAGGAAACATCCGCAGGCCAGCATGATGGCGGTGGCCATGCTGCGTTTGCGCCGTCGCGTGACGTTGCGAATGCCGAGGGTTCCCAGGCTGGGAGCGCTGGTGGATTGGGCACGCTCGAGGCGGGACAGGAACACTCCCGTGAAACACAGTGCCGCGATCAGCAGCAGCGCACCTGCACCGAAGAATGCTCCCGGAGCCGCCGCGGCATCGGCCTTGAATGCCCAAGCCGTCAGGATGAGGGCGGAGCCGAGCGAGCCGACGCCGATGATGAGATTTCGGCCGGAACCGGCTTTGACCGGGTCGCCAACGCCGATCGAAGAATCGCTTTCCGCCAGGAGTTCGCGCGCCGGTTGATGCGCATGTTTGCGCAATGCCAGCCAGAGACTGAACGCCGCGACCGCCACCGCTCCAACCAGACCACCGGCCAGGGCACCGGGTCCGGCGTGATAGGCAAGTTCACTGGTGCCCACCGCCTTGCGCCAGATGGTCGACAAGCCATGCAGCATTGCCTGCGCATAATAGATTCCACCGGCCAGACCAATCAGGCTGCCGATCACCGACAAGCCGACGCCCTCACCCAGCAGAAGATTGCGTACCTGCTTGGGTTTGAGTCCGATGGCGAGCAGGGTGCCGATTTCCTTCGCGCGTTGTTCCACACTGAACTGAAAGAGCATCGATACGAGGATCAGTGCGGCGGTGATCAGGAAGAAACTGAACCCGATGAAAAGTCCGCCGAAGTTCTGTCCGCTGCGGCTGGCATGCAGCGCCTGCGCGCGGATGGGTTGGAACACATAACCGAGCGATGCCGGATCAATCTTGGTGAGCAGTTCCTTTTCCACACTGTCGGCGGTCAGCCGCTTGAGCTGGGGCGAGGCCACCGCCGCCACGTTCTCAATGAGTGATTCGCCACCACCGCGAGGTATTCGAATGGCGGTGAAGTCGCCGAAGCGATTGGTCCACATCTGCTGTCCCGCATTCAGGGTCACGTAGGCCTTCGGCGTGCCCTTGTAGCGATCCCAATACTCCTGAACGTTTCCTTCTTTGAGCAGGTCGTTGTCGAGATCGAAACCGGTGTCCCAGTCGCGGCAGGATTCGGCGTCGGTCATACCCGGGAAATCCGGCATCAGTTCCTTGTCGACATACATGCCCTTGAGCTGGATGAGGTTTTTGACGGTGAATTCCCGGCTGGCCTCTTCAAGTTTGCGACCGTGTCCCACCAAGCTGTAATTGAGTTTCACGCGGGCGCCCGGATTGCCGTTGATCTCCTCGGCCAGCCATTTGGTGACAATGATCTCGTCATCGCGCAGGTCGGCCGGGACGAACGGCGGTCCCGCCGCGGTGACCATTGAATAGACCGCCTTCGATTCGCCGTTGACCAGGGTGTTGACGAAGTAGGTCTGGATCAGGGCCGAATTGGTGAAGGTGTTCGTGACCGCAGCCACGACGGGTGGATCGAGAAAGATTCGCGGTGAACGGATCTCGATCGCGTTGCGGCTTTTGATGCCGGCTTCGTTGCTGAGCTCGTTCACCTCCACATCGATGTCGGTCAGTCGCCAATGATCCTTCACGGCAGTGACGGGGAGCGGTCCGGCGCTCAGCAACAGGTTGGCACGTTTGTCGGCGTTCATGCGCTCCTGAATCCGGGCGAGGGGAATGAAGGCATTGTACGGTGGGATCTGATTGGCCTGCAGGCTGAAGCGCCCGAGCTTCTTCTTGCCGACGATTTCAACCACTGCGAATCGCAGGCCCGTGGAATCATCATCTTGCGGCGCCATCGGCGCGTCGCGTGAAAGCGAAGACACCTTGGGCACACGAACCACCACCGAGTCGCCCACCTTGGCTCCCAGTCGTTCCGCCAAAGCCTCGTTGAGGATGAGTTGATCCTCTTCCAGGTTCAGGTGTGTCGGTTTTTCGTGTGCGAGATTCCAGAAACGTTCATCGACGCCGACGATCTGGACGCGGTCCGCACGAATCTCGCTTTCGCTGTTGATGGCGATGCCGGGCAACATGAGGACCGGCACGGCGGTCACCTGTTCGGAATTCATGTCGGTCGCCAGCTGCTCGCGGAACAGGCGGTCGTTGGTGACCATGGCGTGATCGATCTTGCCCAAGCGTGCCAAGGCCATATCGCGCAACGAGCCACGTACCGAGTCACCGACGATCAGCGCTCCGATGAGCACGGCCGCGCCGACGGCCGCGCCGAGAATGACACCGAGGTGGGACTTGGCGTGAAAGGTCAGGCTGCGAAGGATCAGGGTGCGCAAGTTCATTTCTGTTCTTCCAACTTGCCGTTGAGCAGTTCCAGAACGCGGCCCATCTGTTTTGCCAGATCAAGCGAATGGGTGACGACGATCAGCGTCACCTTTTCTTCCTCGTTCAATTCGAGCAGCAGCTTGGTGAGATTCTCCGCCGAGCCGCGATCGAGAGCGCCGGTCGGTTCGTCAGCCAACAGCAGTTGCGGCTGATTGATCAATGCCCGCACCACGGCCACCCGCTGGCGTTCGCCGCCGGACAGTTGTCCCGGTCGATGGTTCAGGCGATCCACCAAGCCCACGCGCTCCAGCAACTTGCGGGCGCGGTGCTTGTTATCGTCATTCGCCTGGCCCCGGGCAATGGTGGGAACGAGGACGTTCTCCAGCACGGTGCACTGGGGCAACAGGTGATGCGACTGGAAGATGAATCCGATTTTGCGATTGCGGATGTCGGCAAGTTGGAGGTCGTCGAGTTTGGAAAGGTCTTCGCCGTCGAGCACGAGCGAACCGGAGCTCGGGGTGTCGAGGGCGCCGACGAGGTTCAGCAGCGTGCTCTTGCCGGAGCCGGACGGGCCGACGATGGCCACCGTCTCGCCGGGCTTCACGGACACGTTGACGCCTCTCAACACCGAAAGCCGACCGCCTTCATCGGTCGCCTGAAAATCCTTCTCCACGTTCTGCAATGCCAGCAGTGATGACTCGCTCATAGGCCTGAATGTATGGGCTATTCGATAAATGAAAACGCGAATTGTTTGCGCCGAATCTGTGAAAAGTGACGGAAGTTTCTAATGTCTCGCTGAAGTCGGTGTCGTAAGGTGCAGAAAGCCTCGTGAAGACCAGCATCAGCATCTATGTCGTCCTCCTGATCACTACGTTGAGTGCCGCGGCCTGGAACGGGCCGATCCGAGGGCCGGAATATTACATGCCGGCAGGATGTCCGCGGGGTGCGGTGGATCGCGTGACCAAGGCATTGAGCCATCCTGACTGCAAGTTCATTGAGGGGCGTTTCTTCAATCTCAGCGCATCCTGGCAGTGCGGCGGCAACACCTTCGCGCTCAATGCCTTCCTGAAGGCGCTTTCGGAGTGCCCCGGCGTGCGCATGACGATCACCAAGGTGAAAGACTGGCGGGGCAAGGGGGACTGGAGCGTGTACACCCATCTCAACAAGGATCACCTTACGTTTAACATCAGGATCAATATCAGCTCCAAGCGGATCGTCGAGAAGACCATCGAATTGCCACCGCTCAACGGTCCACCCCTGAGCACGCTTTACCAGCGTCTGGCGTTTTCCGAACGACTCAAACTCTCCAAGGATCAGGAACGCCTGTTGCATCCGGAGCGAAGCAAGGACAATGAGCGCCGGGACAAGCCCGGTTTCGTCGGACCGAACAACGCCGCGATCGAACTGCGGAAGAAGCTCAGTCCCTACCGGAATGTAAGACACGCGCGCGCAAATGAATTGATGATCGAAAGTGGCAAGCCGGAAAACGTCTCGGTGATCATCAATCCTACCAAGGAGAACCTCGTTTTCCACGTGGCGATCAAGGGGGAACAGGTGCTGCGCGGAAGCACCGACATTTCCGTGGCTCACGAGACTTGGCTGCCGGTCGGTGGACGATTGTTCGTCACAAACATGTCCTGGACCACGCCGGCGATGAAGCGGTTGGCGAAGTAGTGGTAGCGGGCACGTTGAGGGACGTTGGTTGTTTCTGTGGCGCTACGCGCCTACAGCTGAGTGCGGGATTCCAACGGAATGGGTGGCGGCGGACGCTACTCCGAATCCTTGGCGGGGCTGACGCCGTGTTCTTCGTTGAATTTGCGTTCGGCCTCGGCGGAGTTTTCCTCGAAGTATTGAATGAGGTTCCAGACGAGTAGGCAACCGAAGCCGACGACCCAGAGCGCGATGGCGTTTCCGATGATGACGTCCTTCATACGGCTCGAGGGAGTGTCCTGCAGGGACCAGATGAAGCCGGCCAAGGTCAATCCGACGGTGAGGAAGCAGAAGAAGAGCATCCAGAAGAGTGGTTTGCGTTTGCCACCACCCTTCGCTTCGGGATTTTGAGCAGCGGCGAAGATGCGTCCAAGGATCCACCAGACGATCAACCCGCCACCGACGAATCCGACCGGGACCATCCAGTTCAACGAAAAAGATACGCGCGGATTGATGCTCTCGATGGAGGCGATGAAGCCGAACATCAATCCCAGACATCCGCCACCGCCCAGTTGGGTCAGTTTGAGAAACTGCTGCTCTGATTGATTGGTTTCGGATTCAGTCAAACATCTTGCCCGGGTTGAGAATGCCATGGGGATCCGCCGCCTGCCGAAATGCCCGCATCACGGCCATCGCGGGTTCGCCGGCGAACTTGGGGAGAAACTCCTTCTTGGCCACGCCGACACCGTGCTCTCCGGTGATGGTGCCGCCGAGTCGGATGGCCTCATCGAAGATTTCGCGGAAGGCTTCGTGCACGCGGTGCATTTCATCCTTGTTGTTCTCATCGGTCAGGAACGTGGGATGCAGATTGCCGTCGCCCATGTGACCGAACGTGCCGATGCGCAGATCGTATTTGGCGGCCACCTGGTTCACGAAGCGGACCATGCCGGCCAGTTCGCTGCGCGGCACGGTGGCGTCTTCAAGAATGATGGTCGGGGCCAGGCGTGCCAGGGCGGAGAAGGCGCTGCGGCGGGCGGATGCGAGCTTGGTGCCTTCCGCCTCCGTCTTGGCCACGCGGACTTCCTTGGCACCATTGGCCCTTGCAAGCTCGATCATCTTGTCCGCCTCTTCCTTTACGGCGGCGGGATGACCGTCGGTTTCCATCAGCAGGAGCGCTTCGCAATCCAGCGGCAGGCCGATCTTGGCGAAATCTTCCACACAATGGATGGTGGTCTTGTCGAGAAACTCGAGAGTGCAGGGAATGATCTTGGCGGCAATGATGTCGGAGACCGTTTGGGCCGCCTTGTCCATCTCGCTGAAGGTGGCGACCATGGTGCTCTTGGCGGCCGGCTTGGGAATGAGCTTCAGCAGGACCTTGGTGATCACGCCGAGGGTGCCTTCGCTGCCCACAAAAAGGTCTTTGATGGAGAAACCGGCGACGTCTTTCACACACTTGTTGCCGGTATTCACTATCTCGCCGTTGGGTAGGACGACTTCCAGTCCCATCACGTAATTGCGGGTGATGCCGTACTTCAATCCACGCAGTCCACCGGAGTTTTCGGCGACATTTCCGCCAATGGTGGAGATCTTCAT
>JAYPXF010000021.1:31236-40959 GCA_038154405.1 Verrucomicrobiales bacterium
AACCGGGATCAGGTGGATAGAACAGACCGGTTTGTACGGAAGCGGTGGCTACCTCTAATGTGGTGGCCCCTGGCTCCACAGTCATGGTCAGATTTGCGGTATCCACCTCCAAAATACGGTTCATTTTGGCTGTGCAGAGTACAATACAGTCCCGGGCGGGCAGGCTGCCTCCGCTCAGGCCAGTCCCCGAACCGCGAGTGATAACCGGTGTTTTCGTGTCATTTGCGAGTTTTAAGGCCGCCACCACCTGATCCCGGTCCGTGGCGAACACGACGCAGCCAGGCATCTGGTTGAGGGCGGCCGTTCCATCGAAGGAGTAGGGGATCAGATCCTCCTTCTTGGTGAGGACATCGTCGGAACCGAAGATCTCACGCAGCTGGGAGATGAGTTTGGATGCCAGTGCCATGTCTCAACGGATTACTTGTACGCTTGGTGCAGTTTCACCGCCTCGGCCTTCTGCTTCTTACGCAGGCGCATGTTGAGCAGTTCGACCCCCACGGAGAAAGCCATGGCGAAGTAGATGTAACCCTTGGGCACTTCCTTGTGGAAACCTTCGAGGACGAGGACAAATCCGACCAACAGGAGGAAGGACAGGGCGAGAATCTTGAAGGTCGGGTGGTTGTTCACGAAGGAGCTGACGCTGTCGGCAAAGACCATCATGACGATCACCGCGATGATCACCGCCGTGATCATGACCTTGACCTCCTTGACCATGCCGACCGCCGTGATGACGGAATCAAGGGAGAAAACGATGTCCAGCAACATGATCTGCACCAGCACGGACGCAAATGAGGGCGCGACCTTCTTGCCGCTGCCGTCTTCTTCTCCCTCCAGTTTGTCGTGAATCTCGATGGTGGCTTTCCAGATCAAAAACAGCCCGCCGAAGAGCAGGATCAGATCCCGACCGGAGATGGGGTGCGGCTCGGTCATGCCCGGCAATTGCGGAATCGCGAACAGCGGTTTTGTCAATGTAACCAGCCAGGCCAGTCCGAACAGCAGCGCCACCCGGGTGATCATTGCCAGGAAGAGACCGATTTTCCGGGCCGCTCCCTGCTGTTTTTCCGGCAGTTTGTTGGCCAGGACGGAGATGAATATGATGTTGTCGATGCCCAGAACGATTTCCAGCAGCGTCAACGTGAGCAGACTGATGAGGTTCTGCGGTTCCAAAAGCCATTCCATGGGGCGGAGAATAGGGCGTGCGGGGGGGGCGGCAATGGTTTTTTGCCCACTCCATTTGTGCCTTTGAGCTTTGGGTTCCGCACGCCTACATTGAGCGGATTCGATGAGCGAAGCGCGCATCAACCACTGTTCGAAATGCGGCGGCATTGTGCCGGCCGGGGGGAAGATCTGTCCCCGCTGCCTGCGCAACGAAATGGACGGGCAGGAAACGATTGTGCTGAACGAGTCGGATTCCGATGCGACCAGAATTCCAACCGAGCTGATCGAATCCGCCAAAGAGACGCGGACGATCGCGCAGTATGAAATCCTGCGCAAACTCGGCGAAGGCAGGATGGGCGCCGTCTACGAAGCCTGGCAGCCCAACCTTGAACGCAAGGTTGCGCTCAAGGTCATGTCGAGTCGGTTGTCGGCGGACTTTTCCTTCCGACAACGCTTTGAGCGTGAGGTCAAGGCGGCGGCCTCGGTTGCGCATCCGAATCTCGTGCACGTCTACGATTATGGCGAAGCCGACGGCGGACACTAAATCGCGATGGAACTGGTGTCTGGCGGTTCCGTGGCGGATCTGCTCAAGAAGCGCAAGCGCTTGCCCATAGAGGAAGCCATTGACATCATCATCGCGGCCGCGGAAGCGCTACAGGCCGCCCACGAATCAGGTGTGGTCCACCGCGACATCAAGCCGGAGAATCTGCTGGTCGATTCGAAGGGACGGGTGCGGGTGGCGGATCTGGGACTGGCGCGGCAGATGGACTCCGAAAGCAATGTGACCCTGACCGGTATGGTGCTCGGATCGCCTTTATTCATGGCGCCGGAGCAGGCCGAAAACGCCTCTACAGCCGATCATCGCGCTGATATTTATTCGCTTGGGATCACGCTGTTCTATCTGATCACGGGAGAGCGGCCGTTCGGTGGTCGAACTGCATTGGATGTTTTGCGTGAGCACGCCCGTAAGCGATTGCCGGCCATGAACGTCGCCGGCGCGAGCGTGGAGGATGAGCTGGAATCCACCGTGCAGCGGATGACAGCCAAGGATCCGGCAGACCGTTTTCCGAATTATCGGACACTGTTGCAGACACTGCGGCGTTGTCGGGATCACGTGCCCGGAGGAACCAGCGTGGGTTTTCTCGCCCCGGAAGTTCCCGTGTCTCATCAACAACGTCAACTTGCACCCTCCCGGATGATGTTGATCGTGACTTCAGTTGTCTGCGCCGGGCTGTTGATCACGGTCTACGTTGCGCTCGAACGGGTGAAGCGGGCGCGGAGTGCGGAGGCCTTCGCTCCGCCGCTGGTGAATTCCACGGCTGTGACTTCTCCAACAAACGCTCCTCGCACCGAACTGCCGCGGGATCACAAGTCCATCTTTCAGCGATACGAGCCAATTGATTTCCGCTGGGGTTGGCTGCCGTTTCACGCGGGTGGACCGCCCCGGTTGCCGGACATGAGCGGTGGTTTTGAGGAGAATATGAAGAAGGCGGAAGAGTTCGCGACCGCGAACCCCGACAAGATCAGCCAGATCGTCGCGCATTCTCGTGCGGCAATGTTGGAGGAACGCAACGAACAGAATCGCGGCCAGATCGAACAGCACATCAACAAATGGGTGGCCAAGGAGACCGAGATGTTTGACGAGCTGTTCATTCGACGTGAACGCCGCATGATTCGCCTCGCCGAACAGGGGAGATATCGTGACGCCTATTATGTGTGGAGTGACTTTCCCAACACCTTCGGATTCCCGCGCTACATGTCACTGATCTGGGTGGCCATCACCAAGCATATCCCCAGCTCGGAACTCGAGCCCATCCTCCGCGAACGCGGCTATTGATCCGGATCGCGTGCGGTCTCGGAACGTTTCCTGCCGATCTCCTCCTTGATCCGGCGCTTCAGGTTGTCGGGCACCCGATGTTTGCCGAGCAGTTCTTCAATCGTGCCATCCCTGAGGGTCTGGTCGATCCGGTCACCGTGTTCGGCCATCATCTCTTCCACGTTGATCAGTTCCGCCAAAGCCTCCTCCTGCACGCTCTCCCGCTCGGCATCGACAAGGCGGACGGTGATCGCGATTTCGTAGCCCATGTAACCGAGCATGAAGCAGATTGCCGTGCCGATTGCGCCCCAGCGGACAAAATGAGTGAAGACCCGCGCCCGGGTATGGCGTTGCGTGGCACCGGCCGTGCCGAACATCTCCACCACAAATCGCCGCGTCATCCCCATGGCTCAGATTCAACATGCAACACAAGCGGCGGACATTAGAGAGCGATTTGGAAGTGATGGAACCTGGCTTTCCTTAGTGGTTCTGAGGGCTCCCAAGTGTCGCGCCAGCGTCTTGGAGTGCGGTCTCGCAGACCGCTCTGCTGCGTGCGAATGGGCATCCAGGACATCCCGCCTGCCGGATTCGTGATAGGGGCTCCAAAAAGCTGCCAGCGAGGCAGCACTCCGAGCCGCTGGCGTGCTTCATCAAGCTCGGTATGACAACAGTGCCTCACCACATGACATGCGCCCAGGGCCGCAGCGGGTTCCGCGAAAAAGAATCAAAATAGGGGTTGCCTCGAAAATCGATTTGCGTATTCTCCCACTCCGCTTTCGGAAGCGAGTGTAGCTCAGTTGGTAGAGCGTCACCTTGCCAAGGTGAATGTCGACGGTTCGAATCCGTTCACTCGCTCCATTTTTTTGTACCTCTCCCATTTTCACTTCTGCCATCTCTGCGCTTTACCGCATCCCGGAAAAGTCGCTAAATAGCGGCATTATTGTCGGCCTGCCCCCCAACACAGGCGATGATTTGAGGAAAAAGCGACGGGACTTCCGTCGTCTTTTCCGGCCACGGCCATGAAACCAAACCTGGAGACACTGCGCAAAATTCGTGCGATCACCGAAGACGGGATCGTTACGGACGAGGAAGTGATGTCTCTTGGCAATTACCTGAACGACAACCAGGTTGCCCGCAAGAGCTGGCCGGGCAACGTCATCTTCGAACTGCTCAAACGCATCTTCGACGACGCCCGTCTGGGGCCGCACGAGCTGAAGTCGCTGGCCTACATCCTGCGCGGCATAGAGCTGCAGTGCTGTGGTGCGCTGGGGCAGTTCGACGAGGCCATGGAGGATGACGACATCTCGGCGAACGCCAAGTTTGAGGTGATTGATTTCAAGCTTCCGGCGATGCACTGGGAGATGCAGGTCCAACCCAACGAGAATCTGAAAAAACTCTCCAACGTGGATCTCGACGGCTACGAGTGCGACTGCGGGGATTGGACTTCCAAGCGCTTCCTGTTCGGTGACGACTCACCGGGCCGTCTTTGCCGTTGTCTCGTCATTGCCCTGCGGCAACCGGATGTGGAGGCGGATATTCCGCGCCTGGACTGGAACACGAAGCTGTTTCAGCTCCTGGACTACTTCACTGAGACGGAAGGCTGTTTCGACGCTGTACCCACCTGGAAGCTGCTGCGCTGCGAAGGCCGCCAATGGGTCGCCGCCTGGGGGGATCGCGAGTGGTGCATCGTCTACACCGAAAACGACAGCGGCGCACTTGAGCGCTACTGTTACCACATCAACGAACGCCGCTGGGCCTACGGTGCGACTCCGGTCGGAGCCGGCGCCCTGAAGAACTTTTTCGTCGGGTACGACGAGGATGCCGGAATCGGCGGCGATACCTCGATACCGTCGATATAGTGAGCCCGCAATTCCAACTTGCGGCGGGCGGAGTTGATGGAAGAATCTTGGCCCAGCATGCAGGATAAAACCGGTTCCTCTCTGTCCCGTCGTCGTTTCGTTCAATCTTCCTCCACTGCCGCCGCTCTGTTTGCATCCGGCGCTCTGGGCAACACGGCGGAACGGCGACAGCCCAATCTGATCGCGCAGGAAAACCGCAAACCGGGGGCGCGTGATTGGCAGTTGACCCGGATCCGGCTCGACTCGCGGGGCGGGTTTCGTTCCTCGGACATCGAGGGTTATTGCTCCAAGCAGAGCGTCGCGGCGGGAGAGAAACTGGACATCATGGTGAGCACGCGGGACCCGGTGGAATATACCGTCGAGATATTCCGGACAGGCTACTATGGAGGGCGCGGCGCACGATTGATGCGGACGATCGGTCCGCTCAAGGGCGTGCCGCAACCGACGCCGAAACCTACGCGCGGCGATCGCCTGCTCATTGAGTGCAAGTGGAAGCCGGGTGTCACCATCACCATTCCCGATGATTGGCCGAGCGGCGTTTATCTCGGTCGCCTGACCACCGTGAAGGACAAGACGGGTTTCGGTTATTGGCAGAACTACGTGGTGTTCATCGTGCGTGACGATCGTCCCGCGGACATCTGTTTCCAATGCTCGGACAATACCTGGCAGGCCTACAACAAATGGCCGACGAACTATTCGGTCTACACGCACAAGAAGGGAAATCAGGGCCCGTGGGCGGATGTGAGCTTTGACCGGCCGTATGCCAAATATGCGCAGATCTACGAGAACCCGCAGTCGATCGGTTCGGGGGAATGGCTGTGTTTTGAATTTCCCTTCGCGCATTGGCTGGAGGAACTCGGTTACGATGTCACCTACTGCTCCAATGCGGACATGGTCGATCCCAATTACGCGCGGTCGGGACGCTTCAAGTCCTTCCTCAGCGTCGGTCACGATGAATATTGGGACATCCGCCAATACCGTAACGTTGAGCGTCTGCGTGACACGGGGACCAACGTCATGTTCTTCTCCGGCAACTCGGTCTGTTGGGTTTCACCCTTTTCGCCGAGTAGGAGTGGTAATCCCAATCGTATCATCTTTCGCGGCGGGCCGTATGGCGGTGATTACACCTACGCCACTTCGCGCGAGGAAAAGCACGGCCCTTTTCCGCATCGCGGCCCGGATGAGGGATACCTCATGGGCGCTCGGAATGTGAGTCCGGTAAACGGTGGTGGCGACTGGATTTGCACGAAGCCGGATCACTGGATCTTTGATGGCACGGGGATGAAGCAGGGCGAAAAGATCTCCGGCATGATCGGCTGGGAGTATCACGGGGATCCGCCAAAGGATCTGAAAGAACTCGAGGTCGTTGCTGCCGGCACGGCGCTGCAAGGCGGCGTCAATCCCCAACAATGGGCGGCGACCATCTATCCGGGGCCGAAGGGCAACTTTGTCTTCAATGCTTCCACAATCTGGTGGGCGCAGGGATTGTCGTCACCGCCCGGGCACATGATTCCGTGGTCGCACTGGAGCCGTCCGCATGGGCCGGACGAACGCATCCAGCGGATCACGAAGAACCTCTTGGATCGCGCGAACGGGTAGGCGGGGTCGCCCCTAGCGCCAGCGGTCAACAACACTGGTGGCGCTGGAGGTGAAGCCGGATTTGGCTCGCGTCACAAACGGAATCCAATTTCACTGGCAGCCATCACGAAACCCATTTCGCGAAAGGTCTGTCTTGAAGTGTCCCTGTAGTCATTGTTCGCAACCGATTGAGTTTCCCGAGAACATGATCTCGGAATACGTGGAGTGTCCGCATTGCTCCTCGACCACTCAGTTGTTCGATCCCAACGCCGTGCCCGAAGCGGCGCCGGCGCGCGCGCCACAATTTACAGCCACTGCGGCTGGTTCCACGAATCCCGTTTACGAAATTTCCGAACGCATCATTGGCAACGTTGAGAAGGCCGTCGTCGGTAAGCGCAACCAGATCATGCTGACCTTGGTGGCGATGTTCTCGGAAGGGCACGCGTTGCTGGAAGACGTGCCCGGTGTCGCCAAGACAATGTTGGCTCGGGCGCTGGCGGAATCTGTGGGTGGCAAATTCAAGCGCGTCCAGTGCACGCCGGATCTCCTGCCGAACGACATCACGGGAGCGTCCATCTTCAACCCCAAGACGACCGAATTCGAGTTTCGGCAAGGACCGTTGTTTGCGCAGATCGTGTTGACGGATGAAATCAACCGCGCCACGCCGCGAACGCAGGCGGCGTTGTTGGAGGCCATGGCGGAGCGACAGGTCAGCGTGGATGGCACGGTCTACAAGCTGGAACGACCGTTCTTTATCATCGCGACGCAGAATCCGGTGGATCACGAAGGCACGTTCCCGCTGCCGGAGGCGCAGTTGGATCGTTTCATCATTCGCCTCAGTCTGGGCTACCCCACGGCGGAAGATGAAAGTGCGATGATCGAGCGCCTGCAGTTGGGGCATCCGATTGAGAATCTTTCGCCGGTGGTCACTGTCGAAGACATCGTGAGCTGTCAGCAGTCCGTCCGCGAAGTGAAGGTCCATGAACGCGTGCGTGACTACGTGGTGGAAATCATCCGGCAGACGCGCGAGCACGAGGCGATCGTGCTCGGCGGCAGTCCGCGGGCGACTCTTGCACTGACGCGGGCGGCCCAGGCTTACGCCGCGGTGAACGGCGCCAATCACGTGATGCCTGAAGATGTGAAGCAGATCTCCTCTGCCGTGCTGCCTCACCGCTTGATTGTGCGGCCGGAAAGCCGGTTGCGGAAGGTGACCTCCGAAGATGTGGTCGGTGAGATTCTCCGTTCGGTGAAAGTGCCGGTGATGCCGGACAACCTCGGTTGATATGAAGTGGATACTCGGAGCGGGATTGCTGTTGTTCGTCGGCTTTGTCTTCGAACTCGGCCCGCTCGTGTATGCCATGTATGTGCTGATCGGCGTGTTGCTGGTGAGCCGCTTCCTGACCTTCACCTGGGTCGAGTGCATGTCCATCCAGCGGGACTGCGACAAGTTCTCCTGCCAGATCGATGACACCGTGGCCGTGACCGCCGAGGCGCGGAACACCGGCATTCTTCCGGTGCCGTGGATGTTGCTGGAGGATGCGATTCCCAAGGACGCGCTGACGTCGTCGCCGCCGCGCATCAAGGCGAAAGGCCCGCGTGTGACGGTGGCGCAGCTGTTTCCAATGGCATCGAAGAAACTTTTTTATCAACTGACTTTCAAGCAACGTGGCTACTATCAGATCGGTCCGATGCTGTTGGAAAGCGGTGACGTGTTTGGGTTGCATCGCAAGTTCAAGGTTTCGGGCAAGCCGAACTTCATTCTCGTATACCCCAAACTGGTTCCGCTGGAAGGATACAACATCACGTCCCGGCGCCCGATCGGTGAGGTGAAGATGACGCATCGGTTGTTTGAGGATCCGACGCGCATCTCCGGCGTGCGGCAATACCAGCGGGGCGATCCGTTGAACCGGGTTCACTGGAAAGCCACCGCGCGCACGGGCGATCTTCACTGCAAAACTTTTGAGCCGAGCTGCATTGCGGGCGCGACGATCCTTCTGGATTTTCACCAATACAGTCACCGCGGCGGACAGTTCGCAAACGCCCTGACCGAGTTGAGCGTCACGACCGTGGCGTCACTTTCGAACACGCTCTTCCAGATGAACCAGCAGGTCGGACTGATCTCCAACGGACGGGACGCGGCGGAACGCGTGAAGGAAGAAGGCTGGAAGCAGGAATTCCGGACCCGCAGCGTTGCCCGGCGGTTGTTGGATCTGCGCGGTGAAAGCGATCGTCTTCGCCCGGTGCTCGTTCCAACGCGTCGCGGCGGTGAGCAGCTGATGCGAATCCTGGAAACGCTGGCGCGCTTGGAACTCACGACCGGGCTGAACTTTTCACAACTCGTGGAGGAAGCCAAACCACACATTCCGCGGGACACCACGGTCATCGCCGTGTTGCGTGATGTTTCCGAGCACACGGCTCTCGCGCTCGGGAGTCTGAAGCGAAGCGGCTACGCGGTCACCGCGGTCGTCGTGGTTGAAGATCGGATTCCGGATTGGGTGGTCCCGCCTGAATGGGCGAACAACCTCCTGGCGGAGGGGGTTCCGTTTCGTCCCATTCACGACGAGGAAGCCCTCATGCATCTTTGCGGAGAACAACTGATCACCTCCTGATTCTTAAACAACAGATGGACATAGATCGACCCAGATGGAACTGGCTTGGGGGTGAGTGCCGTAATGAGAGCGTGTGCTGTGGCGGCGGCGGAAATTCAACTGGCTTGCACAAGACCGGTTGCCGAAATCTGTGTTCATCCGTATCCCTCTGTGGTTTTCAAGACATTTAATCCATGCCGCGCCGCCCGCAGAAGACGATCATTGATTACCTGACGATTTTGGTCAGCCCGCTGCTGATCATGTTGTTGGTGGGCAGCATCGTGTTCTTTGTCCTGGAGATTGGTTACGAGGGCAAATGGACGACGCGGTTGCGGTGGGTGATGTTCTGGTTCGTGGTTGCGTCCGTGTTGATCGGAAGGATTGCGATCGAGAAGGGGACGGGTATGGCGGTGTTCTATGCCCTCGGTCTGGGAACGGCCATTGGGCTGTGGACAAACAAGTTCATGGGCACGGTTCCGTTGGTCTGGGGACTGCTCGCGTTCGTGTGGTGGTTTACCCACATGATGACCAAGGATTGCACGTTGATTGAGGAGGATGAAGATTCGTCCGGAGAAGGATTGTTGCAGGCCAGTGGTGTTGAAAAGCCGCCGGAAGAACCTGTGCCGGATGCGGTTCCGGATGGTCAGGATGGCTTGCCTTCGCGGCCGTCCAAGAAACCCTCGCTGTTCGCGCGCATATTGCCGGATTTTCGTCGCGGCAAAGG
>JAYPXF010000022.1:0-3919 GCA_038154405.1 Verrucomicrobiales bacterium
ATCATTGGCCGAAACTGATCCGGCCGATCTTCGACGCCGCATGTCCTCTGCCCTGCAGGAGCCGGCATTGCTGCCGGGAAGCATTCGTCACAACATCGCGCTAGGGACGGACGCCGATCAATCACAGATCGAAAGCGCCGCCCGGGCCGCGCGCGCCCATGAATTCATCGGGCAGCTTGAAAGCCGTTACGACACCTGCGTGGGCGACGGCAGCGCGCGCCTGAGCGTGGGCGAAAGCCAACGCATCAATCTAGCCCGCCTCTTCCTGCGTGACGACTCCGAACTCCTGTTACTGGACGAGCCGACAAGCGCTTTGGACACCGAGAACGAAGCCGCCGTGGCCGAAAGTCTCGCCGTCCTCGGTCAAGGCCGGACCTGCATCTTCGTCACCCATCGACCCGCCATGTTGAAGTTCGCCAAACGGATCATCGTGATGGAGGCCGGCCGCATCGTTGCCGACGGGACCGTGGATGAAGTGGCGGAACAGAGTGACTTCTTCCGTCACTTGATGAATTCTACCGCGAACTGATTCCGGATGAGCACGCGATCAAGTTATCAGAGGATTGTCCATCGGCCGCAACCGCCGAAGGAATCCATTCTCGTGGTGGACGACAATCCGATCAGCCGCCTTGCCCTGGTCGAACTCTTCCGCGAGTTCCATTATCGAGTTTCCGAATGTGACACCGGCAAGGGCTGCCGCGAGGCATTGGAAAAGGAGATCCCCGATCTGATTCTCCTCGATGTCCGCCTGCCTGACGCCAACGGCATGGACCTTTGTCGAGAGATCAAGAGTGACACCCGCTTCGGCAAGGTCTTCATCGGACTCATTTCCGCCAGCGAGATCACTCCGGACGACCAGGTAGAGGGTCTGAACCTCGGTGCGGATGCCTACCTCGTTCGCCCGATCCAAAACTACGAACTCATTGCGCGCGTGGAGGCACTGCTGCGTATTCAACGTGCGGAGAACGCCTTGCGCCGGGCGAACGAGGAACTCGAGGTAAAAATCACCGACCGCACGGGTGAGCTCAAGCAGACCAACGAGGCGTTGAAGGCGGAGGTGAACGTGCGGCGCATCGCCGAGGAAGCCCAGAAGCGGCTCGCCTTCCGACTTCAGTGCCTGCACTCGCTCGACCGCTCGATTCTGCAGGCCTCCTTGGCCGAACAGATTGCGGAGGCCTCCCTCGAAAGTCTGCAGGAACTCATCCCCGTGGACCTCTCCGAAGTGTGGCGGCTCAATTCGGAAACCGAACAGCTCACCCGACTGGCCCGTCGCTCGCGGGATCAGCTGCGTCCGGGCCCCAAGCGCGAGATCGATCACGAACTGCGCACTGTTCTCGAACGCCTCACCGAGGTGGAGAATCTGGTAATGGCCCGGAGCGCGAATCCATTTGCCACAGAGCAGACACCGGAAGGTGATTGGCGACGTCTGTGCCTGCTGCCGCTGAAGACGCAGGAGACTCTGCTCGGCGTCGTGGTGATCGCATCGGACCAGGAGAATCCGTTCACCGTCGAATCGATTCGCATCGCCAAGGAGATTGCCAACTCGCTTTCCATCGCCCTCTCCCAGGCGCAACTGTTTGACGAGGTCCAGGCGAGCCGCGAGCGCATGCAACTCATGTCGCAACGCGTGCTGGAAGTGCAGGAAGAAGAGCGCCGTTTCCTTTCCCGCGAACTGCACGATGAGATTGGCCAAAACCTCACCGGCATCAAGGCGATGTTGGAAACCGGCATCAAGAAGATCGACGACGGCGGACTTCCCAGCCTGAACGACGCACTTGGCGTCGTGAACGAACTGATGCAGCAGGTACGTCAGTTGTCGATCGACCTGCGCCCTCAGATGCTGGACGAGCTCGGGCTGATGAAGGCGCTGGACTGGCAGTTCAACCGCCTCAATGAACAGGCCGGGCTCACGGTGGATTTCTCTCACAACGCACCCGCCAAACGATTGCCTCCGCGGATTGAGATCGCCCTCTTTCGCATCGTGCAGGAGGCGCTCACGAATGTGATCCGTCACGCCACGGAGAAACACGCCCAAGTCCGGTTGTGGGTGGAGGACGAGCGCTGCCGTCTTCAGATCCAGGATGATGGGCCCGGTTTCGAACCCCGAAAACAGCTGCAGGAGTTCAAGACCTCCGGTCTCACCGGCATGATCGAGCGTGCCGAACTCCTTGGGGGAGAACTACTTGTCGAATCTACATCGGAGGAAGGCACTTGTTTGACCGTGGATCTTCCCATAGACTGAAGCTCCTCAACCAACCATGTCCAAGACCGGAACCATCACCGTTGCCTTGGCCGACGATCACCATATCGTGCGGCAGGGCCTGCGTCTGGTTTTGGAACGATCCATCGATTTCGAACTTGCGGGTGAAGCCGGCGACGGACTCGAAGCGATTGATCTGGTGGAGCAGAAAGCCCCGGACGTTCTGGTCATCGACCTGATGATTCCCCGCCTCCACGGGCTTGAGGTCATCAAGCAGGTCTCCAAGAAGCATCCGGAAACCAAGACGCTCGTCCTGTCCATGTACTCCGACGAGCCGTTCGTCATGGAAGCTCTCCGCAATGGCGCCTCCGGTTATCTGCTCAAGGATTGCGATGGAGATGAGTTTCTCAAGGCGATCCGCACCGTCGCTTCCGGCAAACGCTACCTGACCGATGTCCTCGCCGAGCGTGCGCTTAACGGCTACATCGAACATCCCGGCAAAAGTTCGCTGGACGTCTACGACACTTTGACCAACCGCGAACGCACCGTGCTGCAACTTGCCGCCGAAGGCCTTAGCAGTTCCAAGATCGCCGCCAAACTCTTCATCAGTCCGCGCACCGCGGAAACCCATCGGGCCAACCTGATGCGCAAACTGAGCCTCTCCTCCCAGACCGATCTCGTCCGCTTCGCGATCCGCAAGGGAATAATCCCAGCCTGACACCCGTCATTCCAACAACGCGACACCACGATTGTCGCGGTCGGCATACAGCTTGTTGAAGCGCGCATCCACTTCACCGTTCCCCTTCAGCAAGACTGGCTGCCGATTCACGTTCTTGTCTGTTCGCTGCCAAATTGAGTGTGCCCGACGCGCCCTCTCCTTCAGGTCATCCTCATTTGCCACGAAATCAAACTCAAAGTCGGCATGACTCTTGAACGACCGTAGCGATTTACCGGCGATGTAACGAACGGCGGGAAACGGATCCTTCAACAACACGGACAGGTACGGCTGTATCCACCGATCCCCATCGGACACCTCGACCGCCGGTTTCCACGACATGTGCCACGCTGCGAGCGCGCGCAATCCGGCATCCTTCTTCAGCGCCATCAGCGCACCGTATGCCACGCTTCTCTCCTCATCGGTAAGCTTCGGGACCGGTTGCTCGTACCATTCACTCATACGTCTCGCGGTCCATTGCAGGGTCTTGTCGAGGTGGCAGAGATTGCAGGCATTGGGTCGCAGGACCTCCGTCGTCTCCCTGACTGATGGACTGCTGACGGAATGACTGCGCATAGCTTTCAGCAATCCGTAAGTGGTATGCGGCATGTGACAGTTCACACAACTCGCTCCGGAAGATCCGACTTGGTGATGCGTGTGAGAAACCGCAGAGTATTTGGCTTCGGCATGGCACTCGAGGCAGGACTGATTCTCATTCTTAAATGGATGCAGGAGATCGTTGGCCCATTCCTTGGGCGCGCGTTTGTCGTTCTTGGACTGGTGCATGGCGTGGCAGTTTAGACACGACATCCCGCCCGTTGTGTGACAGGAGGTTTTCAGCATCGCGGTGTATTCCCGACCGGATACCCGCACCATGCCGTCCTTCCAAAAGGTGTCGTCGTATTGTTTTTCCATTCCATCGTAGAACTCCGTGTCCGGTTCACTCGCCGATCCACCAAGCTCAAGCTCCCTGGTTGCCACCAGCACGTCACCAGGTTTGTGGT
>JAYPXF010000022.1:3929-39736 GCA_038154405.1 Verrucomicrobiales bacterium
ATTCACGATGCGATCCACGAGCGTGGAAACCTCCTTCGAATTCTTCGATGCGTGAATGGCCACGTGCGCCGCTCCCGGTCCGTGGCATGACTCGCACGAGATACCGAGCTCCGACACATGCGAATCGTAGGAATTCTGCGGACCGCCCACCTCCCGCCGCTGTTCAGGATTCGTGGTGTGGCACTTCAAACACGTCTCGTTCCAACGCGCCACCTCGCTGTCAAACTCCTCCCCGGACGGGATTAGAAACACCGACTGGCGTGGCACCCAGCGTTGATCCTCCTTCAACCATACCACCGGCATCATACCCAAGGTCCGCGACCGGCCGGCGGGAAACCAGTAGATCTGCATGTGATGCGAGCCGGTCAAAAGCTCGATGGGATATTCCCGGCGCGGCGGACTGCGACCGATGAACAAATGCGGGTCGTAGTCCGTGCGAAACCACGCCCGACCATCACGCTTGAACAACTCCACCGACTGCCCCACGTGATTGGTAATCGTCACGTCATTGAAATCGCCAAGGATGTTCTCCGGATCCGCCTCCTGAGTCATCGTCCGATGCCACGAATGATGCCAGGTCTGGTGCTGGTGCTCGTGACATTCGCGGCAGGATTCCGAACCGGCATAACCCTCGTTCGGTTCCACACTCGGTCGCATCGCGACCAGCTCTTCATCAGGAATGTCCGGCGGAAGTTCCGGCCCGTCGTTCAGCCGCATCCAGACGAGGCCCGTCAACAAGATCATCATCAGTCCGATCAGTCCTTTGGACCGGGCTGTCAGTGATTTTTGTGCATCGCTCATCGGCATCGGATGAGCGTCAGCCTAAGACCTCGCGAAGCGCGGTCAAAGAAAAGTCATTCGACCGACCGAAACTTCCAGTCCGAAACCCAGATCGAACGTGACTTCTTCTGCGGTTGCAAAGACGCGGAGAAGTCGACCAGTGAGATCGAACAGATCCGCTCCGGATCGGGATGACCGTCTTCACCCCTAGGATTCAGCATGTCATACGGCAGCTCGATCGTCGACCAATCTCGCTCCAGGTTGACGATCTCCTGCGCGCGACGGCCCAACGTATCTTGCACCAATACCAGCAACTGATGGTGTGAACGCGTCCTCGCAGAGAATTCCATCCCGCAGGTCCGCTTCAACAGGCCTGGCGAAACCGTTTTGACCAACTGGCGGGTTTCCCTTTGCGGATAGCGCACATCCCAACGGATTCCCTGTCCCATTTCGGTCACCACCGTTTCCACCCGGTCACCCGGCAAGGCACGAAACATCTCGGCGCGCACGGAAAAGGCCGGTCGAACCTCGGCGAATGACGCGCTCTCAACCGGCGCGACATTCGCCGCCAACAGACCTGACAATGCAATCAGACTTTTCTTCATCATCATGTTCACGACCGCCCCCCCGGTCGTGGTTTCAATTCTTTCGCCAGCGAACGGGGATTGAGCGCCCCCCTTGCCGCCTGCTACAACATCTTCCACCCGCTGGATGCCACCAGACAAACCGCAACCAACCGATCAGAATGACGACTCCGAATCGTCGGCCGGACTGCTGGCCCCGATCATCGGTCTGATTCTCGTGATCGGCATTGCATTCGTCTTCCTTCGCTCCCAACAACGCGGCTTCCCCCCTCCTCCGCAACCGGACAATCAGCCCGATCCGCAGTTGACCGCCGCCTACTCCGGTGACTTCTCCACCATGGGCGACCGCGACAACATCCATTCGCCGACCAACATCCTGAGCTTCTGGTGGGGAGCAATCCCCGATGCCTTGCGCCAGATCTCGGCCAAACATCAGGTTCGATGACTACGCCGGATCTGCCGCGTGTGTAAAATGCCATTCGAAGGAACATCAGCAGTGGGTCGAGCATTCCCACCGGCGAATGAATGCCTCCGCGACCGCAGAAAACGTCTTCGGCGATTTCTCCGGTGCAAAGACCGTGGAATACCAAGGCGGCACAATTGAATTCCTGACGCAGGTGGGAAGCCATCGAATGCGGCTCACCAAAGGCGAACGCAGTCGTCTCTTTCAAATCACCCAGACGGTCGGCTCGAAGATCCACCAGTACTACGTCGGCATCATGATCGAAGGCGAGGAGTCCGAGGCCGAAGAACTCCGGCTCGTAGAACACGTGATGCCGTTCGCGTGGTCGATCAGATCCAAAGAGTGGATTCCGACCAGTCATGTCCACCGCGCTTATGAACGCAGTGATGATCAGGTGGGCATATTCTCCGGTGCGGACATCGTTCCCTACGAAGCCGACTGCGCCGGCTGTCACACAACTTCGCCCTTCGGCGATTGGCTTCTGCCTTATGCAAACGCCAATCGGATGGCCATCTACTCGCCACACCCCGTCGCGTTCGAAATCTCGCGTTTCCTTTACTCGGAACACCCCAAGCTCATTCCGCGGATAAAGCCGCCCGAACGAATCGGCAAGGACGACTACGAAGAAGTTTCCATGCGGGCGCTCTACCTCGGCATGGAAGGTCATCGCATTGAGCGCGGTGTCGGATGCGAGGCCTGTCATTACGGCTCCCGCGAGCATGCTGCCACAAGCACAGCGAACTCCACGACGCAACGGCCCAAGTGGTTGCCGGCGAACCCTCACCTTCACACCCAGACCACGTCCGTTGAAAAACTCAACCAGCGGTCTCATGCCAACTCCCAGTTGATGTGCGCGCGTTGCCACACCGAGGAGCGCCCGACCTACGCCAATGGCGCCCATACCTGGCATTCCGCCGAGTTCACCGATGCTGTAAACGGCGCGTGCTATCTCAGTCCAACCGGCTCGCAGAAGACCCTCACCTGCACTCACTGTCACGATCCCCACGGTCCTTCCGTGAAACTGACTGCGGCTGATCTGAAAACCGCCAATCAGCTGTGTATCTCCTGCCATGAAGAATACCGTGAGGCGTCCGCCTTGGCCGCGCACACGCATCACGAACCGACTTCCACCGGCAGCAACTGCCTGGACTGCCACATGCCCCGCATCACCGAAGGACTCCGCAATGTCGTGAGATCCCATCGCATCACCTCGCCGACCGAACGGTCGATGATTGAGAAAAACCAACCCAACGCCTGCAATCTCTGCCATCTCGACAAACCGATCGACTGGACCATCAACCGCCTTCGTGAATGGTATGGAGACGGGCACGAATACGCCGACTTCGAACTCAACTTGAACTATCCGAATCGAGCGGGAGCCGTGGGAGCAGGATGGCTACAGGGCAGACATCAACCCACTCGACTGGTCGGCGCTGACGCTCTGGCTCGCAACGAACTGGCGTCAAATCTGCCCGCCCTCCTGGCAGTCCTGGCCAACGACGACAACGCCGAAGTCCGGCGTTTCACCCAGCGCCGTATCGAGGAACGGCTCCAGCTCCGCCTCCGCGATGAAGGGTATGCATTTTATCAGCATCAGGACCAACGCCGCGCCGTCATCGCGCGTATTCGAGGCAAGATCGAGACCATGGCCAAGGCATTGGAATGAGATCATTGATCCGACCAATGTTACGAACCGTTGAATCGATTGTGTGACCGGCAGACCATCGGATAGAGTCTTCCCCAGCAGATGAGCAAGTGCGCGATCATTTCCGACCTCCACCTCTTCGCCAAACGTTCGGCCGCAGACGGCATCGTCCCGCAGCTGCACGAATCCGCGCGCCGCTGTGATGCGGTCGTGCTGCTCGGCGACATTTTTGATTTTAAATGGAGCGAGCATCGATCCCACGAGGCGACCGCCGACGCAGCGGTCAAATGGCTGCAGGATCTGCTGGCGCAGAACGATCAGGGAAGCCTCCATTACGTGCTCGGCAATCACGATCATCACCCGGCCCTGGTGGGAAGACTGGCCGAACTGGCCCAGGACGAATCCCGATTCGAGTGGCACCCCTTCCACCTGCGGATCGGCAACGCCATGTTCCTTCACGGCGACGCCGCCAACACCGGCATGAACAGTTCCCGCCTGGTGAATTATCGCGAACGCAGCGCCGCCCATGGTCGTCCGGGCAAGTTCCGCAACCGCCTGTACGACTGGACCGTTGCCTCCAAGCTGCATCTTCTGGGCGCCCGATTGGCCTTTCCTCATCGGCGGGTCTTGCGCCGCATCACCCGTTATCTCGACAGCCTCGGAGCCAACGCCGAAAGCGGTGTCACCGATGTGTTCTTTGGCCACACACATCGTGCGCTCCGCGACTTCAGTTTTGCCGGCATGCGCTTTCACAACTGTGGCGCGCCGATCCCCGGCGTGAAGTTCGACATCCTCGAAGTGGACCTTTCGTCATGAGCGATCCGCCCACCGGAAAGAAGGGTGACTGCTATTCCAAGGGCGAACGTGAATGGATGTTGCGCACCCAGCAACTGCGCGCCCGGTTGTTACACCCGCTGCTGGTCGTACTGGCCCGTCTGCGAATTACGCCCGACCACCTGACCCTTCTCTCCCTGCTCTGCGGTTTTGCCTTCTGCCCCTTGTTTGGACCAGCCCCGCATTGGGCATTCTTTACACTGTTCCTTCATGTCGTCGTCGATGGCCTCGACGGCCCCCTCGCACGCCATCTCGGACTGGCGTCACGGGCCGGTTCGTTCACGGACACCATGTCCGATCAGATCGTCGTGACCGCCGTCACCATTACGCTGATGACAACCGGCCACGTCAGTATCGCCGCCGGCGGCGTGTACGTGTTCGTCTACGCCGTGGTGGTGGCCTTCGCCATGATTCGCAACACCATGGCCATCCCCTACTCCTGGCTCATTCGACCGCGCTTCATTGTCTACCTCTGGATGCCCATCGAAGTCTACCTCTGGCCCAACACCATTGGATGGCTGATGTGGGGCTTCTCCGCCCTGCTCGGCTGGAAGATGCTGACCGGCTTCCAAAAGATCCGGCGCCAGCTCAGCTGAATCACAGAAGAACTGCGCCGCCGAAGAATCAGCGGTTCAAGAATCCCTTCCGCGCGAGAAACCTGGTCATCCGCGACATCACGTCCCGGTAAGCGGCCAGATCAAAGATGAAGTATCCATGCCGCCCGCCTTCGTAGGTCACGAGCGTGCAGTCATTGCCCAAGCCGCGACTTGTTTCAGCAAATCGCATTGCGCCCGCATAGGGAGTCACCGTGTCTTCCGTGCTGTGAAAGATGATTGTCGGAGGCTGTCCTGCCTTGACTTGATGCACGGGTGAAAGTTCCTTCCAGCGTTCGCCGATCCTGGCCCGCCCGTAACCGTTCTTGGAAGTATCAATGACCGGATTCAACAATACCAACCCATTCGGCACACTGGACACAACCGTGTCTTCGCCTGCTTCGTCGAATTGCAACAGAGCTGTTCCAACCGCGACGTGTCCACCGGCTGAACCTCCCGCAACGACGATGCGATTCGGATCGATTCCCAACTCATCTGCGTGCCGCCGAAGATAACGCACGGCCGATCGGCCGTCCTTCACGCAGTCAAACACCGTCGTACCCAGCTTCGGGCTTCGCAAGCGATATTGCAGACTGATTCCAACCATCCCCTTCCGCGCAAAGTGCTCCGCCATCGAATAGAACTTTCTTGGTTCTCCGCCGGTCCAACCACCTCCGTGTATGATCATGAACACCGGACGCTTTGTCTTTGCTCCGCCGTTCGGCTCAAAGACATGCAGTTGAAGTTCACGATTTCCCACCCGCTTGTAGACAATCTTCCGATCCGGCTCCAACTGCGCTGCCGCATGTCGGAGCACGCGATGATTGACCTCCTGTTCAAATCGCCCCTCGGGATAGCCATTACGATAGGAGACGACGAATTCGCCACCCGTGACTGCATAGCGGACCTTCTCATCCCCTCGATCGAAGTCACTGGGGGAGGCGCGCTTG
The DNA here is from genome assembly GCA_038154405.1 of Verrucomicrobiales bacterium. Classification (GTDB taxonomy): domain Bacteria; phylum Verrucomicrobiota; class Verrucomicrobiia; order Limisphaerales; family JAYPXF01. Next base: position 9,779 of record JAYPXF010000022.1, read on the forward strand.
AGATCCTCCTTACCATATCGGATCGCAATCTCCGTCCGATTTCCCAATGAGTGCCCGCTGCTCTTGAACACCTTTCCATCGATGTCCCCCTTTCCAATGAAGCGCGGTTTCACATCCAACCCGGCCGCACGAAGATTGGCCACCATTTCTTCTGCATCGGCAAACGGGCAGGTCCGATCATCGCGACCATGCACCACAAAGATCGCCGCGCGATTCCCCAGTTCCTTCATCTTCGCCAGATGTCCGGGATGACCGATGAAGCGAATCTCCTGCTCAGCGGGGCTGAGGTAGAACGGACTGGCCGGATCGCGGTTCCAGCGTGCATTGAGGCCAGATCCACTTGGCAGGTTGAACGCGATGTCATCACTCAACTTCGGCATACCGCACATGTCGATCACTGCGGAAAACGTGCGCGGCGCGAGCTTGTTCGCCATCAAAGACACATTGCCACCGCCACTTCCTCCCGTCGTCAGAATGCGATCCTTCGCGAACCTGATCTTTCGCTTCTGCAATCCGTCATGGACAAACCACAAGGCCCGCAACGCATCCAGCGCCTGCAGATAGCCACAGTCATACGGTTCCGGATCCTCGATCGATGCCTGGCGACCGCTTTGCAGGTAGTTCACGCAGATGGCGACAACGTTCAACCGCTCTGCCAAGGCCGCCGGACTCGCCGATCCCCCACACCACGAACCGCCCCAGTTGTGCAGCGACAGCATCAATCCCGTGTCCGCATTCACGCCATCCGCACTCCTTCCCGGGAAATGAATCTGTAGCCCAACCATGCGCGGACCGGGTTTCAAAGGCCATTCCTGTGCCGGAATATCAACCGTTCCATTGGCCGTCGGAAACTCGGGCCATTCCACCGCCAGCGCCATCCGCTGCGTCAGGCAAACAAACAGAATTATGCGAAGCATGAGCCCGCAGGCTAATCTTTGGGACCCTGCGATCAAGTCATGAGCGACTCTTTATCAGTGCCATCCTCGGCATCCCCGGTTAATCAGGACGGACGCTCATGCCCATTCAATTCCCGACCAGCCGCCGTCATACCTTGAGAATGATTGCCTTGGCCACCCCGACCATGACCCTGGCCAACAACCGCCCGCTCAGCGCCCAGGGCATTAACGGATGCCAGCTCCTTCCCGGAGCGCAGTTCTACGTCGGCATCGACGGACATGGTCTGTGGCCCAATCTCACGAAGCTGCCCAACGGCGACATCGCCGCTGCCGTCTACAATCATCCCAGTCACGGTTACGGGGATGCCAGCGACGTCGAACTCTGGATTTCCCGCGACGGAGGTGTCAGCTGGACGTTTCGCAGCAAGATCTCAAGTCATCCCGAAGTCCCCAATGGCATTCGCATGAACCACGCCGTCGGCCTGAATGCCCAGGGACATCTGGTCGCGTTGGTGAGCGGCTACCAACCACGTCAACGGCTGCCCATGCTCAAACTGCAACGCTGCATCTCCCGGGACCAGGGCAAGACCTGGGATCGCACCCTGCTCGATCTGCCTGGAGTACCACATGGCGACATCTTTTCCCTGCCCGACGGCCGGCTGGTGTGCCCGATGTATCGGCGCATCAGCAACAACCCACCCCGCCGGCAGGCCAGTGTGGTCTTCAGTCACGACGGGGGAAAAACTTGGCGTGATGAACAACCCACCGCCGATCAGGTGAGCGAATCCTTCATCCTTCGCAAACCCGACGGAGAATGGTTGGCGGTGTGCCGGAGCGCGGTGGTGGACCGCATGGACGGCGCCGTTCCGCACGGCGCAGGCGAGACACTTATCCGCTCCAAGGACGAAGGAAAGACCTGGAACCAGCCAAAACTGCTCTCACCGCAGGGACAGGAAAACGCGCACCTGCTCCAACTCAAGGACGGCCACATCCTCTGTTCCCTGACCAGCCGGATTCCCGGTCTCTTTGGCGTGGTCATGCGCATGAGCAAAGACGGTGGGGACACGTGGTCGATTCCGGTCGTGTTGATTTCCAGCCCCGCCCGCAATTGGCGCAAGACGGATTGCGGCTATCCGTCCGCGGTGCAACTCGACGACGGCTCCATCGTCACTGCGTATTACTTTGGCCCCAAGCGTCCCGAATGGGCCGCTCACGGACTTCCTTGGCATCAGCGATATCACATGGGGGTTGCCAAGTGGGACCTGTCCCTTTGGCCGAAAGACGACTGAATTACCGGCCCGGTCGTCAGCCACCATAGGCGTTGAATTTCGCTCCATCTCGGGGACTATCCCGGCATGTTTCGTGTCCACCTGATTGCCGGCCAGCTGTTGTTTGTCTGCCTGTTCGCAACCTCATCACTCGCGACCGCAAGAACCTTCCGCGCCGGTGCCTATGCCGCCAATATCACGCCCAGCAAGCTGCCGGCAATCGTCAACGGTGGTTTCCGGGAGAAGACCAGCAATACCGTATACGACCGGCTCTACGCCCGCTGTCTGGTCCTCGACAATGGCGACGAGCGGATTGCCTTGGTGGTGGTGGACAGTTGCATGGTTCCCCGTAATCTCTGCGATCAGGCGAAGGCCATCGCCTCGCAGACCACCGGCATTCGCACGGACCGCATCCTGATCTCCTCAACCCACACCCACTCTGCCCCTTCCGCAATGGGGGCACTCGGCAGTAGTCCCGACCTCAACTACACCAAGGAACTACCGGGCATGATCGCCCAGGGCATTCAAGAGGCGAACAAACAGCTTCAACCGGCCGAGGTTGGATGGGCGGTTGTCGATGCACCAGAACACACCCATTGCCGTCGTTGGATCTTGAGGACGGACAGAATGCGCACCGATCCCTTTGGCGATACGACGGTCCGGGCGATGATGCATCCCGGCCATCAGAACCCTTCGTTCATCGGTCCGTCCGGCCCCGTTGACACGGGACTTTCCCTCCTCGCGGTGAAGTCAGCGAATGGCAAACCGTTGGCCATGTTCGCCAATTTCTCGATGCATTACTACGGTTCCGGCGCCATCTCGTCGGACTACTTTGGCACGTTCGCCACCGAGTTCACCAAGTTGGTGAAAGTGAATGACGGCAACGAGGGATTCATCGCCGCCATGTCGCAGGGCACCAGCGGTGATCTGCGGTGGATGAACTACGGACAACCGCGACCGCAAAGAGACCGCGACGGCTACGCCGCCGAACTCGCCGCCATTGCCTATCAGGCTTACGCACAGATCGAGTTCAAGCCATGGGTGCCGTTGGCCATGGCGGAAAGCAAGCTCACGCTCAATCGGCGGGTCGCAAATGAGGAAAGGCTGCAATGGGCGCGCAAGATTGCCGCGACGTTGGCGAAACGAAAACCCATCTCACAGCAGGAGATCTACGCCCGCGAGCAGGTCTTCATCGCCGACAATCCGGTTCGGGAACTGATCCTGCAGGCCGTTCGCATCGGTGACCTCGGCATCACCGCCATTCCCAACGAGGTCTATTCGATCACCGGTCTCAAGCTGAAAGAGCTCAGTCCGCTACAGCCGACCTTCAACATCGAACTCGCCAACGGCAGCGAAGGCTACATTCCCCCGCCGGAACAACATCGTCTCGGCGGCTACACGACCTGGGAAGCCCGCTCGGCCGCGTTGGAAACCAATGCGGAACCACAGATCGTCGACACCCTGCTCATTCTCCTCGAAAAGGTCGCGGACAAATCTCGAACCCACTTCGCCGAATCCCACGGAACCTACGCGCAGGCGATAGTGCAGGCGCAGCCCGGTGCCTATTGGCGGCTGGGAGAATTGGCCGGTGAATTGGCCGCAGATTCATCCAGCAACGACGTTCCGGCGCGGCTGAATGGACAATTCGCCTTACATCTCGAAGGACCGGCCGGTCATGGATTCTGCGAACCCGATGCCATCAACCGCAGCGTGCAATTCGTTGGCGGCACACTGTCGATCGACCCTTTTCCAGCTCGTGAAGATCGCACGGCCGAATTCTGGTTCTGGAACGGCTTCCCACCCTCGGCGCGCGACGTCACCGGCATCTTGGCTTCTCAATCCGATCACAAGCTGGCGCTGGGTCGCAAAGGCAAGACGGACACCGCGGTGCTTCGCCTCTCGCTCGGCGAACAAACCGCGGTCGGCAAAACGGCTATCCGAACGAAGTCATGGCACCACGTCGCCATCGTCCGACAAGACGGAACGACAACTGTCTGGCTGGATGGCGAACCCGAATTGGATGTCACCGCGCCGCTGCCATCGGGGAAACATCCACTTATCTTCGCCGGTGACCTCGCAAACCCCGTCAATTTCGAGGGCCGCATCGATGAGATTGCTCTCTATGAACGGGCCCTCCCGGCTGCCGAAATTCGCGAGCACTTTGAATTGTCCGGCATGGAAGAGTGGCGTCACGAACAGCTTCTGGCCAAAGACCAGCAGAGCACCGCGACAGATTCCAAACTGACCGATCTCCCTCTGGATAAAAACCTCACCAAGACGGTCAACGCACTCACCCCCCCCTCTACTGGAGATTCGAAAGCAGAGACGGAAACAAGCTGCCAGACGCCGGCGGCGCCAATCTTTCCGGTTCGATCGAGTCTGGCGTGGCTATCACTTCGGCAAAAAAAGACAAGACTGCCGCAGCGCATTTTCAGGGCGGAAGAGTCAAGGCGGAGGTCCCCAACCTGCCGATGAACTACAGCGCCAGTTTCTGGTTTCGCAACGATCTGCCCAATACCTCGCGCGCGGTCACCGCCTACATGTTTTCGCGCGGTCCGGATGGCGATCGCATGTGTCCCGGCGATCACGTCGGTATTGGTGGCAGCTATCGCGACAGCCGACCAGGACGCCTCTTCGTCTACAACGGCAACAAGTCCTCCCAACTCGTGTTGGGCAAAACCGTCATCCAACCACGCACCTGGAATCATGCGGTCTACGTGCGTGATGGCAAACAGGTCACCGTCTATCTGAACGGGAAACTCGAGTTCCAAGGCGATTTGCCTCCCTCAATCGATGCGCGCGAAACACAAATCTTCATCGGCGGCCGGAACGACAATTTCGCCAACCTGAACGGCTTCATGGACGAAGCCCTCGTCTTCGATCGCGTGCTGACCGAATCCGAAGCAAAAAGCCTCTATGCTGCCGCAGCCGTGAAGGCGCCAACCCAACCCGCCGGCGAAACCACGGCAAAGTTGGAATCAATACCGCTTCCTCCGTCCGCCGGTCTGCGATCCATCAAAGTTCCGGAAGGCTTCACCGTCGAACTCGTGGCCGCCGAGCCGATGGTGAAGGATCCTGTCGCCATCGATTGGGGATTGGACGGTCGCCTGTGGGTGGCCGAGATGGCCGACTATCCGAGTGGCATGGACAACAACGGCAAGCCCGGTGGGCGCATCCGTCTATTGGAGGACACGAACGGCGATGGCAACTATGACAAGTCGAACGTGTTTCTCGACGGTCTCAACTTCCCCAACGGTGTGCTCGCCTGGAACAAAGGCGCGTTGATCACGGCTGCCCCGGAGATTCTCTACGCCGAAGACACGGACGGCGATGGAAGGGCGGACGTGAAGAAGGTGATGTATTCCGGCTTTTACGAGGGCAACCAACAACTCCGCGTCAACGGCCTGCGATGGGGATTGGACGGTTGGATCTATTGCGCCAGCGGGGCGCATCACGGCGGCTACGGCCAGCAGACCAAGATCAAGTCCCACACCGGCAAGGTCTTCAACCTCGGCAGCCGCGATTTCAAGATCCAACCCGAGACCGGCGAACTGATTCCCCTGTCCGGCCCTTCCCAATTCGGCCGTGCGCGCGACGATTGGGGCAACTGGTTCGGCGTTCAGAACAGCTACCCCATCTGGCACTACGTCATCGAAGACGAATACCTGCGCCGCAATCCGCATGTCGCCTATCCTTCGCCCAAGAAGATTCTCACCGAACGCAACCCCAAGGTGTACCCCGCCAAGCAGCCGCAGAAACGCTTTCACAATTTCACCCAGTCCGGCCGTTTCACCTCGGCCTGTTCCGTGGATATCTACCGCGATGAACTCCTGTTCCCGCGCGACAAGACCCACGCCTTCACCTGCGAACCGTTTCACAACCTCGTGCAACATCACGTCCTCACGCCCGATGGCGTGAGTTTCAAGGTCACTCGCGATCCAACGGAGGAGGAACTCGACTTCTTCACCTCAACCGACCGCTGGTGTCGTCCCGTCCAGATCCGCACCGGACCAGACGGCGCGCTCTGGGTCGTCGACATGTATCGCTACATGATCGAACACCCGCAATGGCTGCCACCCAACGGAAAGGAGGAACTCCGCCCGCACTATCGTTCTGGCGATCAGCGCGGACGCATCTATCGTGTGTATAGAACGAACACGCGAACACGACCCGTCCGCAATCTGGCGACTGCAACCGATGAAGAAGTGATTACGGCGATGCACTCGCCCAACGGCATCGTCCGTGAACAGGCATCGCCATTGTTTCAACATTTGCAGTTGGGAATAACGAAAAACTTGTCGCTTATTGCCCAATCTTTGGACCGCGAGAATCCGATTCATCGCGCCTTCGCAGAACCTCTATCATACAACGGTGTTCTTCCACCGCTTTCAGATTCCGATCCACGCGTGCGGCGCCTTCGCTATCGCCAGGTGTTGTCACTGAATTTCGACGCCAAAGACAGCTTGATCGATCTTGTGGATGCCATTCGATCGGAAGCGGATCCGAGTGTCCGACTCGAGATTGCATTGCGACTGGGCAACTATCGCAATCAGACCGCCGCTGCTCTGCTGGCCGATTACACCAACGGCGATTTAAGTGATCCCCATATGCGGGCGGCGATCCTGAGTTCGTTGCTGCCGCACTTCGATACAGTCGTTCGCAAGGCGATCGATCATTCCGGATTGAGTCATCCGCTATTCAGTGACTTTCTGCATATCGAGAGGAAACTCGGATCAAAAACACCGATCGCGCTGAACACCTTGCTAAGTTCGATCAATGGCAACCATACGCCTCAACAATTCCGCATCCTCGCCGACTGGCTGCAATCACTCTCCCGTGAACGTGCCGACCTCAACCCGGTCCTGCGCAAGGCGGCGAAAACGATCAACGCAGCCCGACAGCGGATCGCCACCAGCGAAGCCGCCATTGCGTTGTTGGGCTACGAGAAAGAACGACGCGACACCGACCTCGATCGCCTGACCTCGTTGCTTGCTCCCTCCACGCCCCCTGACATTCAGCGCGCGGCAGTCGGCGCGATCACCCGACAATGGCGATCCTCGGCAGTACATGTCCTGACCGGTCATTGGAGCAAGCTACCGCCAACACTGCGCCAGACCGCGGTGAACGAACTGCTTGCCCAGACCGCGTCCGCCAAGTCGCTGCTTCAAGCGATAGCCAAAGGTGAGGTCACCGCGTCCGCCATCAGTCCATCGCAGCGACAAACTTTGTCGCGTAGCCGCAATGCCGATCTGCGCCGCCTGGCCGCCAAGACGCTGAAGACAAGTGCGAACCCCGATCGACAGGCCATCCTAACGAGATTCCAACCGACACTCAAATTGGCCGGAAACTCAAGGCGCGGAAAAGAAGTCTACGATCGGCTGTGTCTCGTCTGTCATCGCACCGACCAACCCGTTTCCGTCGGCCCGAATCTCCGTTCCATCACGGACAAGAGTCCGTCCGGTTTGATCACCGCCATCCTGGATCCCAATCAATCCGTCGATCCGCGCTATCTGGCCTACACCGTCGATCTCAAGGACGACTCCAGCTACACCGGCCGCATCATTTCCGAATCCGGCAACGGCATCAGCCTGCTCACCGCGGAAGCCAACCCGCACACCATCCTCCGCAGTCAGATCGCCCATCTCCAAGGCAGTCGACTCTCAATGATGCCCGAAGGTCTGGAAACCGGACTCACCCCTCAACAACTCGCCGACCTCATCACCTTCGTCCGGGAACTCAAGTAGTAGGGTAGAAGCGCCCACAATTGTGGTAGCGGAACTCGTCAGAGTTTTGTTCCCTCCACGCATGAACGTCGCCGAACACAATCGTCAGGCATGGAACGAAGAATCCGATGATGACTGCGATTGGTCGATCCCGGTCGAACCGGAGATAATCGAACGAGCCCGCACCGGTGACTTCTCGATCATCCTGACCACCCGATCCCCCGTTCCCCGAAATTGGTTTCCCGATTCACTGCAGGGGGCGAAGATTCTCTGCCTCGCGTCAGGAGGCGGCCAGCAGGCACCGGTTCTGGCTGCCACCGGTGCCATTGTCACCAGTCTCGACCTGTCCGACGAACAGCTAGCGAAAGACCGCATGGTGGCCGAACGCGACGATCTCAATATCCAAATCGAACAGGGCGAGATGACCGACCTGTCCCGCTTCGAAGACAACTCTTTCGACATGGTCTACCATCCCGCTTCCAACTGCTTTGTTCCCGACGTCAATCCTGTCTGGAAAGAATGCCACCGTGTGCTTTGTCCCGACGGAACCCTGCTATCCGGTTTCATGAATCCGTCGTTCTATCTCTTCGACCACACCGACGCCGAAAAGCGCGGCGTACTCGAAGTCAAATACCCGCTTCCCTACTCCGACCTGACCACGCTCACCGACGAAGAACGCAAGGAGGTGGTGAAAGAAAGGGGAACCTTGGAATTCGGCCACACCCTGACCGACCTCATCGGCGGGCAACTGCGTTGCGGCTTCGTCATCACCGATCTTTACGAAGACCATTGGGAAGACGCCGCCACGCTGCTCAATGTCTACTCACCCACCTCGATTGCCACGAGAGCAATCAAGGCTTGAGCTTCATCAACAAGAGCAGCGGCCAACCAAGATACCGCCGCGCCCGCTCGGACTTGGCGATCAAATCCTCATCCACCAGATGTTCGCTGAGGTGTTCGATCCTCATTCCCGATCTTACCGCCGCCATAACGTAGTCTGAAACCTGGTTGGGCACACTTTCCGGATAGGTGACCGCACCCGTTTCCGGATCCGTGAAACGCGCCTTGGCCCCGGTCAACATGATCGCCGGATGCATCACGGAGATCACCACTGCGCCATCCGGACTGCACACCCGGAGCATCTCCGCAAACAGTCCTTCCGGATTCCTGATATGATCCAACACCAGGCAACAGATCACCCGATCGAACATGCCATCCGGAAAATCCAGTCGCGATTCGATGTCCTGCTGGCGAAAGACGATGGTCTCAGCGCCCTCTTTCGCCTGAGCCTGTTCCAGCATGCCCGTGGAGAAATCAATTGCGGTCACACTCGCACCGGCTTCCGCCAATTCCAGCGAATGCCGCCCCGTTCCACACCCCACGTCCAACACCATCAGATCCTCCACGTCTCCCAACAACTGGTAAAAATGATCGGTCTCGAGGGTGACCAACGGATTGTCCTCCCCGTCGTAGATCTTTGACCACCGGTCGTAGCCCTCCTGTGTGGAAGTCTCGACCATCGATTTCTCGCCGTCGCTCATCAGAGGCGACGCTAACTCCGCCGGAAGATATCGCATAGCCGAAAGGCGTGATCATTGAGGCTTGATTCCGATTCGTGATGGGTCCATTTCGTTGATTGAACCACCGATGAAAACGGAAGCGCACAAATGGCATGGAATCCGATGTTGGCTCTTTCTGTTGATATTCGTCTGCGGCTCCACACTTGTCCGGGCAAACGAACATTGGGCCTTCATCGCTCCCATCAAATCGCCGCTTCCTACGACGCAATCGAAGTGGCCAAAAACAGCAATCGATCGATTCGTGCTGGCCCGCTTGACCGAGGTAAAATTGAAGCCCAATCCCCCGGCCGATCGAGCCACCCTGCTCCGCCGGCTTTCTTTCGATCTCGTCGGTCTTCCGCCAACGCCGACCGGTGAGGATATTGAGACGGTCATCGACCGCCTGCTCGCGTCTCCACACTTCGGGGAAAAGTGGGCCCGCTGGTGGATGGATCTCGCCCACTATGCCGACACGGACGGTTACACGGTCGACTACGACCGTCCGAACGCGTGGCGTTGGCGCGACTGGGTGATTGATGCGTTCAATAAGAACCAACCCTTCGATCAATTCACCATCGAACAGATCGCCGGTGACCTTCTCCCCGGTTCGTCGATCGAGCAGAAGATCGCCACCGGATTCTTTCGCCATACCCTCAGCAACCGTGAAGGCGGCGCCGATCTCGAAGAGCATCGCGTGCTGAAGATCATCGATCGCACTGCCACCTACGGGGCGACGTGGCTCGGACTCACCATTGAGTGCGCCCAATGCCACGAGCACAAATTCGATCCGATCTCCCACCGCGAATACTTCCAGCTCTACGCCTTCTTCAACAACGCCAACGAGATCAACATCAACGCCCCACTCCCCGGCGAACAGAAACGCTTTGACGAGGCTCTCGCAAATTACCGCAGACGTTGGCACGCCGCCGTCCAACCCGTCGCCAAACAGCTCGACGCCACCATGCGCAAATGGGAGCAACTCATGCATGAAGCCGAACGCCACCCGGGTGTCGACTACAAACGGGATCGCGCGCTCGAACTGCTCGGCATCCTCTGGGGTTCAGGTCAGGGCGAAGGCCAGTTGGAGGGCATCCGCATCACGCGCATTCCCGCAGCCCAACGCTCCCAACGGCAGCGCGAACGCCTGCTCGAATACTTCGTCAAGCGCGGCCGACTCGGACTCGAATCCGAGTTCAACGAACTGGACAAGACCGACCTCCGCAAGACCATCAACGAGATCGCCAAGATGTTGCCGTCAGTAAGTCGCCCGCAGACCATCCGAACCGCGAGATTCCCCCGCGAAACCCGCATCTTCGACCGGGGCGACTTTCGCACTCCAACAGACAAGGTGACAACTGGCACTCCCGCATTCCTTCCACCAATCAGGAACAATCCGACCCGCCTGGATCTCGCGCGATGGACCGTTTCCCGCGACAACCCGTTGACCGCCCGCGTGATCGTGAACCGCGTCTGGCAGGAACTCTTTGGCCGTACGATTGTCACCACCCCGGAGGATTTTGGCCTCAAGAGCGCCGAACCAACCCATCCCAAACTCCTCGATTGGCTGGCCGTCGATTTCATGGAAAGCGGTTGGAACTTTAAACACCTCATCCATCAAATCGTGATGTCAGCCGCGTATCAACAATCATCCCACGCCACTCCGGAAATGCTCCGTCGGGACCCGCACAATGCCTTTCTGGCTCGCGCCTCCCGAACCCGCATTTCCGCCGAACTTGTCCGCGATGCAGCCCTCCATGTCAGCGGGCTCTGGGATTCCCGCATTGGCGGCCCTAGTGTTCGCCCACCACAACCCGACACCGTCACCAAGGAAGCCAGCTACAACGCCGAATGGGAGACCAGCGAAGGTGGTGACCGCTATCGCCGCGGCGTCTACACCTGGATCCAACGCGTGACCCCGTATGCGCAGTTCGCCACCTTCGACCTGCCCAACGTCAACCGTGCCTGCGCCCGCCGGGATCGTTCCAACACTCCGCTGCAGGCGCTCACGCTCCTGAACGATCCCGTGTTCACCGAAGCCGCCAAGGCATTGGCCAATCGATTGCGCGAACATGGCACTTCAAGGCCCAATCAATTGCAGCGTGGATTTGAAATCTGCCTCGGGCGTTCACCATCCAATCACGAACTTGCCCGCCTGAACCGTTTCTGGAATGAGCAGAACCAGTTGCACGACAACAACCACGCTTGGCAGTCCACGGCGGTCGTGTTGTTGAATCTAGACGAATTCATCACGCGCGAATGAAACAACCACGGAGCACACCGAATACACGGAAGGAAAGCAAGGATCACGCCGCAGACAATTCCGTGTCTTCAGTGTATTCCGTGGTTGAAAATCAGAATTCGTTTAATCGCCGACAATTTCTGAACCGCACCGCCCACGGCTTCGGTTCCATCGCGCTCTGGAATCTCCTGTCCTCCGAAGGCCGCGCCGCCCGGTCCCATTTCACCCCTAAGGCCAAGAACGTCATCTTTCTGTTCATGGTCGGCGCCCCATCGCATCTCGACCTCTATGACCCGAAGCCCGAGCTGAACAAACGTCACGGTCAACGCGCTCCTGATCACCTGCTCAAGGGGCTGAACGATCCCGTCGTCAAAGCAGCTCCCACGCTTTTCTCCAGTCCGCGCAGGTTCACACCGCACGGCCAATCAGGTATCGAGTATTCCGACTACCTTCCGCACATTTCCTCCATCGCTGACGACATCTGCCTCGTCCGCTCCATGCACACGCACACCAACGTGCACGATCCAGCCCAGCTGCTATTCGGCTGCGGCAACACACTCTTCGGCCATCCGAGCATGGGTTCCTGGATCAACTACGGCCTCGGAAGTGAATCGCAAAACCTCCCCGGCTACATCGTCCTTACTTCGGATTCCGGCAACGGCATCTGTGCCGGTTCCAACGTCTGGTCCAATGGATTTCTCCCGTCCCAATACCGTGGCGTCACATTTCGCAGTCATGGCGACCCGGTCCTGAACGTCACGAATCCCAGCGGCGTCACCCGTGCCGACCAACGCGCCCGTCTTGATGCCATCCGGTCGCTGAATCGATTGCGCTTTGCCGAGACCGGCGACCCGGAGATCAACTCCCGCATCGCCAGCTACGAGATGGCATTTCGAATGCAAGCCGCCGTTCCCGAGCTCACGGATCTTTCGGGTGAGAGTGATGCCACCAAATCTGCGTATGGACTGAACCGTGAAATCACGAAGGACTTCGGCACCAACTGCCTGCTGGCACGTCGCATGGTGGAACGTGGTGTCCGCTTCGTGATGCTGGCCCACTCCAACTGGGACCACCACAGCAACCTCAACGTGAAGCTGAAGAAAGACTGCGACATGGTAGACACCGGTTGCGCCGCCTTGATCCGCGACCTCAAGCAACGCGGTCTGTTCGACGAAACGTTAATCATCTGGGGTGGCGAATTCGGACGCACGCCCATGCACGAAGTCCGCCGCGGTTTCACCCCCGGCCGCGAGGGTCGCGACCATCATCCCTATGCGTTTTCATTGTGGCTCGCCGGCGGCGGCATCAAGCCCGGGACGGCGGTAGGTGCCACCGACGACTTTGGCTACCACGCCGTGAAGGACCGCGTGCACGTCCACGATCTCCACGCCACCATTCTCCATTGCCTCGGCATCGATCATGAAAAGCTGACTTTCCGCCACCAGGGTTTCGACCACCGCCTCACCAACGTCCACGGCAATGTCATTCACCAGATGCTCGCATGACGCCGAAAACGATTGAAAAGGAGACAACCGAGGAAGCAGAGAATCGAACCGGGAGCCTGATGCGCTTCCACACCAAAGTCTCCCCTGTTGGCTGTCTCCTTCTCCTAATCACCCTCCAACTTTTCAACCCGCTACCGACCCACCCCAACGGCATCGGCTCCCGTTTTGCCTACCTCTCCGAAGTAGATCCCTACCACCCCAACGGCGACTTTCCAAAATTCACCGTTCCCGCATGGATCGGTGAACCCGAAGTCGAAGCGGCCATCGTCCTGTCCATCGACGACATGTGCCGCCCCTTCCCGCAGGGTCGCCCCAAGGGACTTCCCGTCTACGCCCGTCAACCGAGAGTCTATTTCGATTTTCTCAAACCCATCGCCGATCGTCTGATCCAGATCGATGGACGCGCCCCTATCAGCGTGTTCTCCCTGCAATTGGATCCCAACGACGAAATCGTTCAACGGATGCTCGCTATGGGAATTTCGATGGAGTGCCACACCTTCACCCACCCTGTGCCATTGATGCGCGCGTCCAAGGACCCCGACGACAGCCTCGCCTTGGTTCGCGCCGATTTCACCCGCAGCGTCAAAAGCCTCTTCGGCTTGAACAACAGCCATCCGGTAGCTCATCGCACTCCCGGTTGTGATGCCCGCAACACCGCCTCCCCGCGCTTTTTCACCGAGATATTTGCCGGTAGCCGCTTGAAGATGGACAGCAGCATCTTCACTGCTTACCTCAAGCCCGATCCCAAGCTCCCGCGCGAATGGTATTTCAAATCCGACGACACGCACCGCTTCGCCAGCCGCATCACCGGCATCCCCTTCACGAAGAAATTCGTCAACTACGTCGAGGACTATCCCTACCCCTACGTCATCAACAACCGTCTCTGGGAACTCCCTGCCATCATTCCCGGCGACGCACACGGAGTGCATGCCTACGGCCGCATGAGCGACCAGACCGTCGAGGATTGGCACCGCGCCCTCGACATCACCGTCGCCAAGCAGGGTGTCATGACCATCTGCTTCCATCCTCACGGATACATCGATTCCCAGCAGATGGTTGCGTTCGTCGACTATGCGACGAAGACCTATGGCCGGAAGGTGAAGTTTCTCAATTGCCGGGATGTGATGGAACGGATCGAGAAAAACGCGTTGAACACCATGGCTCCGCATCAGGTTCGCCTGGCCGATGTGAATGCCGACGGACATCTCGATGTGATTCATCTCGATCAGACCCGCGTCTGGCAACCTGCTCAACGCGAGTACCACACCGTTTGGTCGACCATGATTTTGGAGAACCCAAATGGCCGGTTCATAAGCACCGACCAGCTTGGACACGCGGGCTTTGTCTATCTTGAGAATGGCGAACTGAGGGTCTGGCATTTCACGAACGGCAACTGGTTTGAAGCCCCCAGCCTCAAGGGCTTTCCTCATACCCCATCACTCCACTGTCGCGACCTGAACGGAGACGGCGTCTCCGACATCATTGCGCGATCCAAGGTTTACCTTTCGACAAATGGGATGCGTTGGCGGAGAGCCCCGTTCCAGCTGCCGCGCCCCCTGAACAAGAGCATGCGATTCGTCGACATCGATCACGACCAAGACGACGACCTCATCTACTCCACCGAATCCGATTACGCAGTCTGGCTCTTCGAAGGGCCCGGCAAGGGCTGGTCAAAGAAGCTCCTTTCCGGCGACGGCAGCCAAGACGCAGTAGTCCCACCCATCACAATCAACGGTCGCAATGCCGGCGCCTGGTTCCGCGAGGGAGAGATGGCCGTCGTCAACGAATTCACCGCCAACACCAAGACCGACCACGTCCTGATCCGCAAATACAAGGACTGGTTGTCCGCGGCCGATCGAAGCCGCTGAACCGAGAATTCTTTCCGCATTGTTTTTGTATTTCTTGTGTTTTTTGTGGCGAAGAATCCTTGTCCCCCAAACAATCCGCCATGCCATTTGCCCGCTTCTTGACAGTTGTTTCTCTCGCGGCCACTGCCCTTCAAGCATCTGAACGACCGCACAACGCCAAGGCCATTCAACCCGGCGTCACGCTCACTCTCGTCAGCGAGCATCCCGATCTCGCGACGCCGACCGGTATCGACGTGGACGACAAGGGCAACATCTGGATCATCGCCTGCCACACCCACTTCCCGCCCAAGGACTACAAAGGACCAAAGCACGACGAGATCCTGATCTTTTCCAAGGACGGCAAACGCAGCGTGTTCTACCACCAGACGGCAAAGACCATGGACCTCGAACTCGGCCAGGATGGCTGGGTGTATCTGGCAGAACGTGATCGCATCTTCCGCATTCGCGATACCGACGGCGACGGCAAGGCAGACAAGGAAGAAGATATCGCCGTCCTCAAATCTGAAGCCACCTACCCGCACAACGGCCTAGCCGGCCTCGCCTGGCATCCCAACGGCCGTCTCTATTTCACCCTTGGCGAAAACTTCAACCAGGAATGGGTGCTTACGGGAACCGACGACCGCACCGCCACCGGCACGGGTGAAGGCGGCGTGTTTCATTGCACGCCCGACGGCAGGGAACTCACCCGCATCGCCCGCGGCATGTGGAACCCGTTCGGATTCTGCATCCGGGAGGATGGCGAAATGTTCGCGGTGAACGCCCGCCGTGTCGTGTCCTACATATCGTCGAAGGCGGTGATTATGGCTTCCAACGCCACTACGGACATGCCGCCCATCATCCCTTCGTCTGTTGGAACGGCGAACTTCGCGGCACGCTACCGATGCTGCATCCTTCCGGCGAAGCCCCTTGCGGAATCCTTCCCTTCGGCAACGGACTCATCGTTCCCTCTTGGGGCGACCACAGCATCGATTTCTTCCCGCTCACACAAAAGGGGGCCAGCTATACCTCGACCCGTATCGAACTCGCCAAGGGCACCCGCTACTTCCGCCCCACCTGCATTGCGGCAGCGGAACACGAAAGCTCGAAAACGAAGCATGTCTGGTATCTCACCGACTGGGTCGACGGCAGTTACAACGTCCACGGCTTCGGCCGCATCTGGAAACTGGAAGTCGACATCGCCAAGGCCGACTGGTTGGGACCTTTGGAACTTCCCGAGCCGACCGAGCAACATAAGTTTGCCCACGAACTGCGTCGCCCCGACTCCAAGGAAGCCATCGCCGCCGCGCTCGTATTTTCCCATGACGAAGATCCGTTTGTCGCGCGTGCTGCGTTTGTTCGTCTCAGCCGCCTGATGCACCGTTACAGTCCGCGCAGTGTCGCCAAATGGTTTCCGCGCAACCGAGCCTCCGCCATTCGTGCGCTGCATATCGCCGATGCTGATCCTGTTCCTTGGATTGAGCAGGCGCTCAACGATGACCATGAGCCGGTACAGTTCGAAGCGCTGCGATGGCTCTCCGATGGCGGCCTCCAAGACAATCTCTTCAAGCAGTTCCTCCCGGAAGTCGAACGCCTGCTCAAACGCAGCGACCTCTCGTTCGAACTCTTCGAAGCCGGCATCGCTACGCTGAACTCCCTCCAAGGAAATCCGCAGCTCGGACTCGACAATCCTGAACTCCTCATCGCCCGCGTCCGGGATGAAAAAAGCCCGCCCAAACTTCGCGCCTACGCCCTTCGCCTGCTGCCATCCATGCAACGCAGCGCCACGGCAACCGGAACACTGAGATTCCCGAAAGGGCTGACGGTGAAACTCCTTTCCGATCTGCTGCAGCTAGGAAACGATGATCTCACCATGGAAACCTTGCGCGTGTTGGGCGGTCATCCCGCAGTCGGCAAACACGTCCTGGCTCGCTTCGCCAAGAACGAACAGCACCCGGCACAACAACGGGCCGAAGCCGTCGCGGGCCTTGCCGCCGTCGCCAACGAATACCTTGATGACCTCGTAGCGCTCACTCAGGACAAGCACGCCCCCGTAGCCGAGGAAGCCCTGCGGGCCCTGCGCAACCAGACCCTGACCGACAATCAATCCGCCAGGATCAAACAGGCCAAACGAAGTGATCTCGTCGAAGCCGTTCTCAATCCCGCCTCGCTCGCCGAGGACCGCCCCACAACCAACACCCCCGTGGATTGGCAGAAGCACCTCGCCGCCAGCAAGAGTTCCCCCGACATCGGCAGCGGCCGGCGCATTTTCCACCACGCCAGCGTCGCTCTTTGCTCCAAGTGCCACCGCCATGGCGGTCGCGGAAAGATCGTCGGTCCTGACCTCACCTTCACCGGCAAACAAAAAGATCGCGAATGGTTCCTCAAGGCCATCCTCCAACCCAGCGTCGACATGGCTCCCGAGTACCAACCCCGCGAACTCACGCTCACCGACGGCGAAACCCACACCGGCATCCGCCTCCGCAGCTACAGCCGCGAGCAACTCCGCGACGTCAACGGGAACACCATCACCTTTCACAAGGACAAGGTCGCCGCCATCCGCGACCTCAACACCTCGCTCATGCCTGAAGGCCTCGTCTACACCCTCACCGACCGAGAGCTGAACGATTTGCTCGCGTTCTTGTCGCAATCCCAATAGCGAAGACTGGCCATGGGTTCACATGCGACTCCCTCTTCGAAAAGGAATATCAAAAAACAAGTGGGCTTTCGTCGGAATCGGTGCTGCCGTTTTGGCCTTGAGTGTCACCATTCATGACGTGTCTACGATTCATGTTTACGGGAAGGCAACCCGTTCAGCAGACTTGGATGGGCTGGTCTTTGTCTGCGAACATCATCATGACAAAGATGTCGCTTTGGAAAACGGCTCATTCGAGGTCCGTCTCCCCCAACCCGGGCCATATCGAATCTGCTACCGGGTCCTGAACAACTTCAAGCGATTCGCGAGCCCAGAGGAGATCACCGAAGATGGGAGAGTTGATATTCGCTTCGACGCCCTGACGATGACGATTTCTATGACCAACATATCGCCCGTTTTTCACTCCGAGCGGTTCATGATCTACATGTGCGACGAGCAGGGAAACCACAGCGGGATTGGCACAGACAATATACAAGACATCACACTCGATCTGACCTACGAAGTGGGTCTGTTCATGGAAACTTGCGGCGCCCTTGCAATCGTTCCAGAGCGAGCTCGAAAAGGCATTCGCATCCCGTGTCGATTTGCTGCGGGAAAACACGCGGCATTGGACTTTGCAACCGGAACACAGATCGACTGGCCGCCGAAACGAAAGGACTGAAGACCCCGTCCGCATCGGTGCTCTTTCTTTGTGTTTCTTGCGCCCCCCCAAATCTCTGTGCTCTCTGCGCTCTTTGTGGTTAATTCCGCCCGAGGAAATTTCCACCCATGGCTGTTCTCACCGTCATCACCGACGAATCCAAGGCTGCCGCGATGACGCGGTGGAGCTGCCAGTTTGCACACGCCGAGAACCAGCCCATCACCATTCTCTTTGCCCCCTGTCTCCGCTGAAACTTGAGGAGGGCGAAGAAGATCCGACCTTGGCGACGATCAACAAGGTTCTCGAGGAAGCCCACTGCTGTTTCGGGCCGCCCCAGACTGATGGCGCCCCGAACACCCCTTCCCCACCGCCAGAACACCGCCAAGATAGGCCATCGGGAGATAGGCAACCAACAGATCCAGGGCGATGAACCATTTGGGACCGCCCATCATCATCACCATGGCCAGACCGCCGAGCAGGAACATGACACCGATTCCCATCGACATTCCCAGCTTGTGGCTGACCGAAAGTTTTCCCGCGCAAAATGCACCGACCAACGTTCCCAAGGCGTGACCAAGAAAGGGAAAAATGAAGTCCTTCGCCGTCAGCGTTTCCATCACCGCGCGCATGCCTTCCGGGGTGGACATGTCGGCATCCGGCGGCAAGGGAAAGATCGCGTGACCGATCTGGACATTGGTCATGTTTACGACACTCCCCAAAATGAAGCCGACAAAGATCGCCAACGCATTCCGCAAATAGGTTTTCATGAGCTTGGATCCTGCTGAACCGTGCAATCGAGGTTCACAGTTGGCGAGAACGGATTTTTGACGAATCCCTTTGCGATTGCCGGAACGGACACGTCGGTGAAACATTATGGCATGACCGGCGCACTTCGACTCCGTTGTCTGATGCTCTTCTTGGCCATCCCGGCCTGCGCCCAGCATCAGGCAATCCACCTGAAAGGCCTGCACGCCTACGCCGATGATGAGAGCGTCGCGGCCGGTGACGTCATCCGCTTCCACGTCAGCAGCGAGGTCCCCTATCGTTTCCGCGTCACCAAGCTGGGACCAAAGGTCGATGATCGTTCGAGCGACCGGACGATTCATCTTTCGTTGAAGAAATTCCCGGCAAAGGTGCAGTCGATTCATCAGGGATCCTACATCAAGGTGGACAAGAATCTGCCGGCCGATCAGGAACTGAAACAGCTCTCCCTCGAATGCTGGGTTCGGCCGTGGAAACTCACGAGCTGGCAGGGAATCATCACGCAGCACGATTACCCGGACGATTGCGGTTTCGGCCTGTTCGTCAACGGCGGCGCCCAGGCCACCTTCGTGATCAACGACGGCGGCAAGTTCGACCGTAGTGCCATGGCGGTCAGCTCGGCCATGAAACTGCGTCAATGGCATCACATCGTGGCCACATGGGATGGACGAGAAGCGACCGTCTGGTTGAACGGAAAGCCATCCGGCAAATGGAAGGCGCCCAATAGCCTGCCCCCTCGCAAAGCCGGCCCCGCGCCGTTGCGAATAGGCGCCTACGGACAGAAGGGCAAAGCCTCCTCCTTCCTCGACGGTGACATCGCGTACCCGGCGATCTATTCCCGAGCACTCGAGCCCGATGAAATCATAGCCCGTTATCGCGCGGCAGGGCTCAAGAATTTCCGGGATGAAGGATTGATCGCCCGCTGGCCACTCAACGAAGAGAAGGGCCGCTTCATCAGGGACACCTCCGGAAATGGTTTCAATGGCGAGATCATCAACCTGGGCACGTGGATGATCGGCGGACCGTCCTTCGATGGCAGCAGGATCTCCCGTTATGCCGACTACGATCCACGCAAGGATCCGGAACGAGGACACGGACTGCGCCTGGCATCCGATGATCTCTACGACTGCGGCTGGGAGGTGAACCACGAATACAGCGTTCCCAAGAATGCCAAATCGGGTATCCACGCCGCCTGGTTCGAGTTCGAACTGAACGGCATATCTCATCGCTATCCGGTCACGTTTATCGTCAACAAAGCAGCGAAGGCAAAGAAGGCGCCGTTGGCGGTCCTGTGCTCGACATCGACCTGGCGCGCCTACAGCGGTTCCTACTTCGCCCGCAATGTCCCGCTCGATGACCGGTTCTGGCCGACCGGCGGACAGACGAACGATCCGTCCAATCCCACAGGCTACAACATGTACCGCGACCATCGCTCGGGGCAACCTGCCTACCAGGTTGGATTGCGCATGCCATGGCCGGTCGCCGGACCGGACATCCGCTACAGCAAGGGCGATGTCGATTACAGCCACCTGATGCGCGGCGAGCGTTTCACCCATGTGTGGCTGGAGAAGCAGGGATACGACTTCGACGTCTACACCAGCTTGGATCTTCATCGCGATCCCGATCTGCTCAACGGTTACAAGGCCTTCATCATCAACGGTCACGATGAGTATTGGTCCAAGGAGATGTACGAAGGTGTAGACCGCTACCTCGGCAAAGGCGGATCCGTCGCCGTCCTTTCCGGCAATACGATGTTCTGGCGCATCACCTACGATGAAGAACTCGGGATCATGGAGTGTCGCAAATACGGTCCCGGCATCGGTGGTCGCAAATTCGCCAAGGTCGGTGAGATCTGGCACAGCTTTGACGTCCAACGCGGCAGTCTTATGCGGAACTGCGGTCTCCCCTCGTGGAAGATCATCGGCCTGGACTGCAGTGGCTGGTGGGGTGGCGCCAACAACGTGATCTACACGCCGACCCAGACCAGTCACTTTCTCTTCAACCGACCGGAGAAGATCCGCTTTCACGACCGTCCGACCTTCGGCCACGCGCCGACGGGCTACCGTCGCGCCGGCGGACATGAGGGCGACATTCGATTGTCTTCCTTTGCCAAGCCGGCCAAACCCGTCCCCGACGGCGGCGTGTTTCCGGAAGAACCGAAAGGGATCGAGACCGTTGCCAACATCACGCGCAAGAACACCCGTACCCTCGACTACTTCGCCAATTTCGGAAAGGTCGATGAAGCCACCCTCGTTGACATGATCTGGTGGGAACGCCCCCAAGGCGGGAAGGTGTTTCACGCCGGTGCCATCGCCTGGGGCTGGACGCTAGATGTCGACCCCAAGCAGACGAAGATCATGCGCAACGTGTTGTTCCACTTGGCCGGACTGAAAGCCAGCACGCCCTACGATCCGGAATTCGAAGTCTCCTACGCTAGCGCCCCCGCGACCGGCCCCTTGCCCAAGTTCAAGATCGTTCCCAACTCCACCATCATCACGGCAACGAGCGACACCGTGCATCTATCGGCGGAAAACGCGCGCACCAACGGACCGTCCGTACGCCTCAACCCCAAAGTGAAGGCACTGGCCTGGTGGAAGACCACCATGGACCTGGCGATGTGGAGGATCAAAGAACTCAAGCCGGGACGCTACTCCGTTGAATTTGACTATGCCGCTCCCGATTCCTGTACCGGCCAACCATTTGCGCTCTCCTTGAGCGGACGCATCGCCCACGAAGGGAAAGTCACATCGACCGGCGGATGGGGCGAATTCGCGATTCGCAGAATCGGCGAGATCAACATCGTGAAACCCGACATGGACCTCGCAATTTCCCCGAAGAAAAACGTAAGGGCCGAAGACCTGTTCGATCTCCGAAAAGTTATCCTCCGAAGACTCGACTGACCTGGCGCCGGGATTGGATGTCTTACTTCGTCACCGTCACCCAGACCGGTGACGACCAGGCCATGTTGCCGTCCGCCTGTTCGATGCGGAGGTAGTAGCGATTGTCACCTTTCAATGGCGCCGGATCGGTCCATTCACCCGGAAAATCCAGCTTGGGTTCGAAGACCTGGTAGTTCTTTTCATTGCGAACAACGGTGACGCGTTTGATCAGTGCCGTGCCCTTGATACGCCACTTCAACCGTGGATTGGTTCTGGCCTTGATCACGGTGCCCATCGGACTGCCATTCACCGTGAACTCAATGAAGGTCTTGTCCGTGGCCGCGACCGTACGACGCGCGTTGAAACCTTCGATGATGCCTTCCCGGGTCTTGCTCTTCACATAGACGCCACCGAAGGAAACGTGGGTGGAGATGTGGTCGGAACTTGCAAAGACACCGAGTTTGAACCCGTTGTGCAAGGCCCGCTGATAAACCCCACGGTTGTGACCTTCGTTCTGAAAGTCCTCGATCGGAGCCGGCGGTTTCGGAAAACCCTTCACACCGCGACGATGCGGGGTGTAGGGCTCCGACTTGGTCAGGCCGACCGTGGGTTGCGGAGCCCCCAAGGCTTCATAGCTCACCCGCGCACCCTGGAAAATCTCGACGATGTTCTCCACCCGGTTGTCGATGGATTCGTATTTGTCCCAATCCGTACCCATGGACGTTGCACCCGTGTGACTGATGGCAGAGACGGGTTGGCCGTATTGACGCAGGACTTTCCAGAGTTCCGGTGGATTGATCTCCGGTTGGCCGGGCTTCGTGGGATAAAGACCATGCCAAGGTGAATTCTCGTAGAGCTTGCGCTTGATGTAGACAATCGGACCGCCGCGTTGCGCAAAGACGATGTTGCGATGCCCCCAGGGAAAGCGCTGTTCCCGCTCATAAGCATAGAGCGAATGGAACTTCCCACGGGCATGGAAGGCATCCGCGAGTTTCTGCGTCTGCCACCACTCGTAGGGATCGTAATGCTTCCCCACGTCGGTGTGATCGGACGTGCCGAGGAAATCCAATGCAGCCATGTCAAAGGCGTAGCGATAATGCTCGACGATGCAGCCGTCAAAGCCCGTCCGGCAGTTGGAGAAGTCGGTATGCCGGTGCAGGTCGCCCCAGAGCAGCGTGTATTCTTCACCATTGATCTTCCAGGTGTGATGATCGTCGCGATGGCGAGGAGCGGTTTCCTTGTTCAGGTATTCCTCCGGTTGCTTGAGGAAGCGGATGGATACTTTGGTGCGGTTGTCATTCTTGAGTTTGGTCGAATCCAGTCTACCGAGGTAGATACCGGACGAGAGGCAGAGTTTGTTGACCCGTTTGTCACTCGGCCAACCGACCAAGACCTCATTCTTGCTGTTCCGCAAGAGCGAGACCCGGCGGTCCTGTCCAAACGCACTGTCAGGAACAACAAACGGCTGCGACCATTTCTTGTTCTTCGGATTGTAGCGAATCAGGGCGACGCGCCAGTGAGTGCGCAGGAAGTAGCGATAGGCGAGCAACGGGATACCTGCCGGCGTCAATCCGATCGTGGGAAGATTCGCATGACTCGCTCCCTTGGGAACCGGGTTGCCCTCTCCCGCAACTTCCACCTCGGTGAACTTGCGGGCGGTGGTGTCAAAGTGGCCGAGAATGATTCGCTTCCGGGCGTTCAATCCATCGGTTGGCAGATGACTGCGTGAGTCTTTGCCCCAACGTTTGCGGCCACGCTCCGCGGCGATCCAAAGGCCATCGTTTTCGGAATCTGCACAGATGGAAACACGTCCCTCATATTCCGGGCTGTTGGTGATGTGATGTTCGGAAACGATTCCGCGCGTAGAAACGTGAGCGACGAAGAGATTGAATTCGCCGCCGCGCGAAGAATCGAAGGCGATCCATGCACCATCCATTTTGGTGAATGCGATCCTAGGTTCCCAATTGCCACCGATCGGGCGGCTGACGGAGATCTCCTTGGACCAATTGCCCGTTTTGGGATCACGAAAGCGACAATAGACATCGGCTTGTCCACGACGCAAAGATTGCCACACCACCCACACGCGCCCCCTGACATCCACTCCGCAGTCGGCAAACGACTCACTCGCTTGCGAAGAAGCGATCAATTGTGGTTTCCCGACCTGCTTGCCGTCCTTGATCTGCACGCCCTGCAGTTCCATGAGATCCCCATTCAACTGTCCCCAGAAACACCAAAGCGTGCCGGCACTTCCCGTCGCAAGCGTTGGATTTTGAATGACTCCGGGAGTGCCCAACGTGGCCACGAGAGAAATCGCCTTGCCGTTTACTTGGGCAAGCCGAAGTCGATCCATCTGGCCGTCCCATTCAACGTACGCGGTCCAGACTTGATCGTTGGAATCAACGGCGTAGCTCGGGAAGTCCTGTTGCAGTTCCGCATCCGCCAGCGACCAGGTCTGGCTGAAAGGCGATGCCGGTTTCTTCGGCGCCGACTTGGGTGCAGCCACCAACGGTCCGTACGAAACCAGACAGGCCGCCAGCAGTAATCGAATTCGGATCATGCCGCGAGTATTGGACGCGCATGCTCGAGCAGCAATTCTTCTCTCACCCGCAATGATGGAATCATCGAATCAAGCCGCTCCACCGGGCTTGAAGGAGCGACACCGGAAGCTATGATTCCCCTTGTGCCATTCCATCGCTCATTGCCGGTTGTCGTATCGTTCCTGGCTGGAACTGCCGTTGCCGATGAGCGTACGGATTTCTTTGAATCCCGCATCCGCCCCGCACTCGCCACACATTGCTTCGAATGCCACGGACACAAGGCGAAAGGTGGACTCAAGCTCGATTCCCCAGTCATGGCCTTGCGCGGGGGGGACTCGGGACCGGCGATCGTTCCCGGAAAACCCGATTCCAGTCGCCTTATCCGGGCCATTGGGCACAACGATTTCGAGCTGTCGATGCCCCCCAAGAACCAACTGCCGGCACACGTCATCTCCGATTTTCGCAAATGGATTGCAGACGGAGCGGTCTGGGCGGACGACACCACGGTTGGCTTTGCTTCCGGCACGATAACCGACTCCCAACGTTCCCATTGGGCGTTCCAGCCGATCCGGAAGAGCGTGCCGCCAACAGCTCCGCGTGCATGGTCGCAGAATCCGATCGATGCCTACATTCACGCCGCCCACAAGCAGCGTGGCCTGAAACCCGTCGAAACGGCCAACCGAACCACCCTGATCCGCCGCCTGGCGTTCGATCTGACCGGTCTGCCGCCGAGCCCGGACACCATCACCAATTCCGCCATCGACAACCTGCCGGAACGGTATCTGGCCTCCCGTCACTACGGAGAACGATGGGCGCGACATTGGTTGGATCTTGTGCGCTACGCCGATACCGCCGGCGACGCTGCCGATTTCCCGATTCCGGAGGCCTACAAGTACCGAAACTACGTGATCGATGCGTTCAACCATGACAAGCCGTATGACCAGTTCATCCGGGAACAGCTGGCGGGAGATCTGCTGGCTTCGAATTCCGATGATCAACGTTGGGAACAAACCATCGCCACCGGATATCTCGCCATCTCCCGCCGCATCGGCGTGAGCCCACATCGGATGCGCCACATCACCTTGGAAGACACGATCAACAACCTCGGAAAGACCTTCCTCGGTCTCAGTGTCGGCTGTGCCCGCTGTCATGATCACAAGTTCGACCCGATCCCAACTTCGGATTACTACGCCCTTTACGGGATCTTCAACAGCACGGTGTATCCCCATGCCGGAGCCGAGCATCAACCGTATCGAGAGAACTTCGTCTATCGGGTCGGCAAGTCTCGCGCCGATCAGATCCTGAATCCGTTTCGCGCCAGACTTGCGTCCTGGGACAAGCGCGAGCGCGACAAGTTCTACGAATACAAGTCCTTCCAAACCGAAGAGGTCAAGGAAGCCAAGACGCGCGAATCCACCTGGGCCGAACTGCAGCAGATTCGCGCGGACCGGGCGAAGTTCGTCGCAACGTTCCCCGAACTTGAAATCGCTTACGCCGTTTCGGAGGGCAAGCCGGCGGACGTCCACGTCATGAAACAAGGGGAGCCCAGTTCCCGGTATCGTGGTGAAGAAGTTCGCCGTGGCTTTTTGTCCATTCTCGGCGAACGCAAACTCCCGCAGGAAAGCAAGGGCAGCGGGCGGATCGAACTCGCGGAATGGATCACCGATCCCAAGAATCCGCTCACCGCCCGCGTCATCGTCAACCGCATCTGGCGTCACCACTTCGGACGAGGCCTCGTCAGTTCCACGAGCGATTTCGGCATTCGCGGCACTCCCCCTTCTCATCCGGAACTGCTCGACTTCCTCGCCGCCCATCTGATTGAGCACGACTGGTCGATCAAGACAATGCACCGGTTGATCCTGTCCTCCCGCACTTACCAGTTGGCCAATACGGAAAACGAATCAAACCTGGCGATTGATCCGGACAATCGTTTTCTCTGGCGGTCGAATCGTCGTCGTCTTGATGCGGAACAACTCCGCGACTCAATCCTGACCTTCAGCGGGCAGTTGGACCTGAAACCCGGCGGCCGCCATCCGATTCCGCATCGCCTCACATATTTTTACCGGCAACACGAACCGTTTCAGGAGAAACACCTCAACAACAAGCGGAGCATCTACCAACTCCAGCAGCGCATCCAAAAGAATCCCTACCTGGATCTCTTCGACGGTCCGGACGGCAATCTGCATTTCGACGATCGCCGTGAATCGGTCACCACCCTGCAGGCGCTGTACTTCATGAACTCCAAGTTCATCCACCATCAGGTCGATGCCATTGCCGATCGGTTCACCAACACTGCTTCGCGACGAACAGAGATCATTCGGGATCTCTATCTGACGATCTTCAACCGGATCCCAAGCCGTTTGGAAATCAGCCACCTCGAACGAACCACGGTTGAGTGGCCCGGTCTGATACGTGCCATGCTGGCCAGCAACGAATTCATGTATGTGGACTGACCGATGAAACCCAATCGCCGACAAGT
This sequence comes from Verrucomicrobiales bacterium, assembly GCA_038154405.1. Taxonomy (GTDB): domain Bacteria; phylum Verrucomicrobiota; class Verrucomicrobiia; order Limisphaerales; family JAYPXF01. The sequence goes on from JAYPXF010000022.1 coordinate 36,766, forward strand.
CATCCAATCCCTCGCCGGTGGCGGACTGATCCTGCCCGGAATCCTGAGCGACATGCTCAACGCTGGTGAACCCGATCCGCTTGCGCCCAAGCCGTTTCAGTATCCGGCCAAGGCCAAGCGCGTCATCTTCATGTTCATGAACGGCGGCGTGAGCCACGTCGACACCTTCGATCACAAACCCGTCCTCAACGCGCGTCACAATCAGAAGGTCAAGAACCGTCGCTACTATAAGGGTGCCGACTGGAAGTTCCGCCCCTACGGCCAATGCGGCACGGAAGTCAGCGACCTCTTTCCACATATCGGCAGCGTGATGGATGACATCTGTCTGTTGCGCGGCATGCAGAACATCAACGGCGATCACTTTGGAGCGACCATCGGACTCCACACCGGTTCCGACACCTTCAATCGTCCCAGCATCGGCTCATGGATCAGCTACGGCCTTGGTTCCTATAACAAAGATCTTCCCAGTTTCATGGTCATTTCTCCCGGGCTTCCCTATGCGGGAGGACAGGTTTGGGGATCCGATTTTCTGCCGGTCGTTCATCAAGGCACCCGCATCATCCCGGGCCCGGAACCCATCAGGAACATGCACCGCCGCCTGGCCATGAAGCGGCAACAGGATTCGGAGCTGGGTCTGCTGGAATTCTTCAATCGACAACACCTCACGGGTCGCGCCTCCGACAGCCACCTCAAGGCCCGTATCAAGTCCTTCGAGACCGCCTATGGAATGCAGTCCGCCGCACCGGAAGCCTTCAATCTGAACCAGGAATCAGACGCCACCCATGACCTGTATGACCTCAAGCGCGGCGACACGAAAGGCTTTGGATGGCAATGCCTGGTGGCCCGCCGCCTGGTCGAACGCGGGGTCCGCTTCATCGAACTCATCGACGGCGACACTCATATCGACACCAATTGGGACACCCACGCAAACATGTCCAAGTACAACCAGTTGGCACGCAATGTGGACAAGCCGATTGCCGGGCTCCTGAAAGACCTGAAACAACGTGGACTCCTGGAAGATACGCTGGTCGTCTTCGCCACCGAGTTCGGCCGTACGCCCTACCAGCAGAACCCCAACGTCACCGGTCGCGGCCACCATGCCAAGGTCTACAGCTCCTGGCTTGCCGGCGCCGGCATCAAGGGTGGCATCACCTATGGATCCAGTGATGAACTCGGTGACAACGCCGCCGAAGACATCATCGGCGTCCATGACTTCCAGGCGACGATCCTCCATCTCTTGGGCATCGACCACGAGGCCCTTACCTACCGCCACGCCGGCCGCAATTACCGCCTCACCGATGTCCACGGCGATGTGGTGCACGACATCCTCAGTTAACGCGGGTTGCGGATTTTTCCGGCGATCTCTTGAAACTCGGCGGTGTTTCGAAAAGGATCGAACATGGGATTCTCCAGCAGCTTTGTCCGGTCTTTGAAGCCAATGGAAACGGCTCGGTTCAAGTAGCGCATGGTGGTTGCCCGCAGTTCCTTGACCACCGTGGGACGCTGGTATTTCTCCTGCACCACGGCGTATGCCTTGGCATACTTGATCGCCCCCCGATAGGCCAGCAACGGGCTCCGCATCAGATGATTTTTGGAAAGTTCGCCGTTCTTCAGATCCGGTTTGTCCGGATGCAGGCAAAGATACACATAACGCTGGGTGATCTCCGGATACTCTGCCAACCGCTTGCCGTAGCGGGTCACCAGTTGCCCCAACACGGTCTTCGCCGCCCGGTACTTGCCCTGCTGAATCAGAACCACGCTGAGCCGTTGCATGCTATGGCGATACTGTCGCGAATACAGCTCGCCAGGGTTGATCTTCAAATGCTCCAGATAGACGTCCGCAGACAGGCGGAAGGCCTCCTCGGCATTCTCGAGAATGCCCCGTTTGCTCTCAACGCCTCCCAGTGAATGCGCGAGGTTGCCGACCAGGATGAAGTTGTCGCCCTGACTCTCGCGAACGTTGTCGATGGCGGATTCCAACATCTTCGTGGCCTTGTCCGTCTGCCCCAAATTGGCCAACATCACGGCGTGGCGACTGCAGAAGAGGCTCATGATCAGGTGCTTCTCACCCAGCAACCGGCTGCCGATCTCCGCTGACCTGTCAAAAAGCTTCGCGGCAGCTTGCTTGTCGGTAAACGCGGCAATGTTGCCGTCAATAAACAGATTGATGAACTCGCCGAACTCCGGCGTGTCACTGCTCTCATCCTAGATCTTGGCCAACTCCTCGACTCGCGAGGAATTGAACCGTCCTCCGGTGTTCTCCAGCACGACCAGAAAAAGCATGGCCGCCAACACTTCACGGCTATCCTTGCCATAGGTGTGCTCTCGAATGGCCAAAGAGCGTTCCATAATTTCCTTGGCCACCTTTTCATCGTGGTTCACAAAACTCACCACGCCGAGATCTAGTGCCACGTCTGAAACCGCGGAATGATTGGTGCCGTGCAGTTTCTCCAACATCTTGAGAGAATCGCCCAGCGCTTCCTCCGCCTTGGTATGTTCTCCCTGATAGAAGCGCACCATGCCCAGCGCGCGCAGACTCGCCGCCACTTCGAGATGTTCCGGACCGTGTTCATCTCGGCGGATGGCCAAGGCCTCCTCGATCAACGGAGCCGCCTCGTTGTGCAACCCCAAGCTCAGACATACATTCCCCACCTTGTCCAGCAACCCCGCCCGGATGATCGGACTGTTGGTCAGGGATCCATCCAAGCTCTTGATTCCATAGCCCAGGATCTCCCGGGCCGTCAGTTCCGGGCCAACTTTTCCCCGGGCGCCCATGGTACGGCCATGACGAGCGATGGGATCAGCATCCTCGAACATGCCCACCAGAAAATCCGAAACCGCCTTGGCGGTGGTGACCTCCGCCTTCGCCCGTTTTGATTCCGCCTTCGCCCGTTTTGATTCCGCCTCCGCCCGGGCGGCGTTCTGTTCAGCTCGAATCGCGTTCTCCTTGGCCTCAGCTTCATTCTTCTTC
>JAYPXF010000023.1:0-4420 GCA_038154405.1 Verrucomicrobiales bacterium
CCACCGGTACCGTGCAATCCGCGGGTCTTGGTGGGATGCCAGCCCCTGGTGCTTTTGCCATCAAAGATGGATTCCCAAGCGCGAGAATCTGCCCGTGCCGGAGTCGTCACCCCGGTCACCATGCCAATGCCGGCAGCTGCCCCACTCTTCACAAAGGATCGTCGAGTGATCGAAGAATCTTGCATGCGCCGAAGTTAGGATGCGATTGCAGACTGACCAGAGTTTTTTCGGGCGCTTGACGGTGCGGGCACATTCCCGGATACCAATCTCCTCGTTCCATCATGCAAACGAACAAGCTCTTGCTTCTTTTCCTTGCAGCACTGCTGATCGCTGGCCGCAATCCCGCGACGGCGGCCCAGTTGAAACGCTCGCCTGCTGTTGATCGCGGCTTCAACGCGCCCAGTTTTTCGCTGCCAACCGGATTCACGATCGAACTGGTGGCCGGCCCGCCCTTGGTCCACCACCCGATCATGGCCGGATTCGACGACCGTGGAAGGTTGTTTGTTTCGGAAACCGTCGGTCTCAATCTGCGGAACACAGAGTTGGACAAGCAATTGCCCAATCACGTCACGTTGCTGGAGGATAAGAACGGCGACGGTTTCTTCGACAAGTCCACGTGTTTTGCCGACCAGATGACCTTTCCGCAAGGAGCTCAATGGTTCGATGGCGCACTCTATGTCTCCTCTCCGCCCGGTCTGTGGAAGTTGGAGGATTTGGATGATGACGGGATCGCCGACAAACGGACTCAGCTGGCCGATGGTTTTGCCTACACCGGAAACGCCGCGGATGTTCATGGTCCGTTCCTTCACCCCAATGGACGATTGTATTGGTGCCATGGCCGCAAAGGGCATGAGGTATATCAAAACGATGGCAAATCCCTCGTCTCCAAGGGCAAAGGCGCACGCATCTGGTCCTGCCTGCCGGATGGAACGGACATCCAAGTGCACGCCGGCGGTGGCATGGACAATCCGACCGAGCTCACCTTCACGCCCGAAGGTGACATTCTCGGGTCGGTCAATCTGTTTTACGGACGCCCACGTAGTGACACCTTGGTTCACTGGTTGTACGGCGGCGTCTACCCGCGGCACGATCAACAAGCCGTCGTGGCGGAGTTCAAGCGCACCGGCGACCTGATCACTGAAGTCCACAATTTCGGACACGTCGCCGTTTCCGGCCTGTGCCGATATCGTTCAGACACCTTGGGCAATGAATTCCGGAACAACATCTTCCAGACCTTCTTCAACACCCGCAAGGTGCAGCGCGTAGAGCTGGAACGCAACGGAGCCACCTTCACGGCAAAGGTGAGCGATTTCCTGGAAGCACATTCGAACGATGTCCATTTCACGGATGTGCTGGAGGACGCTGACGGTTCCCTGCTGGTGATCGATACCGGTGGTTGGTTTCGCATCGGTTGCCCCACGTCCCAATTGGCAAAGCCTGAAATTCACGGAGCGATCTATCGCATTCGCAAGACGATCTCCGTCGCGCCCAAAGATCCGCGGGGCCGCAAGATATCATGGAACGACCTGAATGCCGTCCAACTGGCTGAGCGTTTGGCCGACATGCGCTTTGCGGTGCGTGATCGGGCTCGGGAAATGCTGGTCAAGCACGGCAATGCCGATGCGGTGGTGGTACTTGTCCGTGCCTATTCCCAAGGAGGCGAAATCATGCGCCGGAATGCACTCTGGGCATTGAGTCGCATCAATCGTCCGGAAGCCCGGGCGACGCTTTGGGCCGGATTGGATGATCCCGCCCCATCGGTCCGGATCAGCGCCTGCAACGCACTGGGTGGTCTCGGAGATCGCGCCGCCGTGAGCAAACTCGTTCAACGCCTCAACGACACGGATGTCGACGTTCGCCGCGAAGCCGCCACCGCATTGGGGCGCATCGGTGATCCCGCAGCGGCGGCCGCGCTCATCCGGCAGTTACAATTGCCACTCCCCCGCCCGCTCGAACACGCCGTGCTCTACTCCCTGATCCAGCTCAACCAGCCGGAACTGGTCCTGATGACCTTGGAGCATTCCCGAAACGATCGGGCTCGCGCCTTGGCAATGATCGTCGGCGAACAATTGGATGCGAGCCCACTGCGTCGTGAACACGTGCTGCCCCACATCGATTCCTCATCCGAGAAACTCGCGGGAGTCGCAACCAAGATCGTTTCATCCCGGCCCGAATGGGCTGACGACGCAGTGGAGAGGTTTGCCGGTTGGTTTGACCGAAAACAGGTCAACGAAGTTCGAACGCGGGCGTTGAAGGATGTTCTCGCCGCCCACGTGGCAGAACCACCGGCTCGGCAATTCATCGGTCGCCTGCTGACCTGGCCGAATGATCGTGGGCCAATCTACCAGTTGGGTGCATCCATTATCACCGCCGCCTCCGGTCCCAAGACCCATCCGGCATGGAGTCAAGCCCTGCAACGGGGACTGCAGTCCGAAGACAGCGTCACCGTGAATGCATCCATCGCGGCATTGACCAACCTCAAGGATCGTCAATTCGACGAACGACTTGACGCGTACGGAAACGACACGAAGAAGCCCAAGCTTCTGCGGGTGAAAGCGCTTTCCGCCGTATCCACCCGCAGCGGTCGTCTGGACGCCGGAGCCTTTTCACTCATCACCGCCCTGCTCTCGCCCAAGGCTTCGGTCAAAGATCGCAGCTCGGCGGCCGAACTCCTAGCCAAGGCCCGCCTGACCAGCGTGCAAACCCGAACGCTGGCGCCCCTTGCCGCCCACCTTGGCCCAATTGAACTGCCGACTTTCATCAAGGCGTTTGAGCGGACCCGTGATTTGGAGACCGGAATGAAACTCGTTGCCGCCTTGGAGCACGCCCCGGGATTGGGCAATCTGAATCTGGCGGAACTCAAGCGAATCATCACCCGTTTTCCACCCGAAGTCGCCGCTACCGCGGAAGGCTTTGTCGACGAGTTGTCCCAGCGAAACGAAAACCAGACCGCGCGCATGGAAGAGTTGCTTGCCGATCTGCCCAAGGGTCGATTCCTGTCCGGCAAGCAGGTCTTCGAATCACAGACCGCCCTGTGTGCTGTCTGTCATCGAATCGATGGCAAAGGTGGATTGGTCGGTCCCGATCTTTCACATATTGGTGCGATTCGCACCCGTCGCGACCTCTTGGAAGCAATCATCTATCCCAGCGCCAGTCTCGCCCGTGATTTTGAATCCTACACCGTCGACACGAAGGATGACGAATCCCACACGGGTGTGTTGTTCCGCGACGCGGCCGACGAAGTGGAGCTGGCGGTGGCCAACGGCGAACGGATTCGCGTGCCTCGCGGCAAGATTGATTCCATCCGTCCGAATGCACTCTCACTGATGCCGCAAGGCCTTGAACAAACCATGACCCGGCAACAGCTTGCCGACCTCATCAACTATCTGGAAAACCTGAAGTAACACATGGAACTGAACGACAAGGTAGCCCTCATCACCGGCGGCACCAAGGGAATCGGCGCCGCCGCCGCCATCGAACTCGCCCGCTGTGGCGCGGACATCGCCATCAATGGCCGCAATGAAGATGAAGATGCCGCCAAGGTGGAATCTGAGATCGAAGCACTCGGCCGTCGCTGTGAGGTAATCGTTGGCGATGTCTCAATTCCCGAAGCAGCGGACAAGTGCATCCAAGACACCGTTTCCTGTCTGGGACGTCTCGACGTTCTGGTTCATTCTGCCGGTGGTCTCGTGGCCGGAAGCCTCCTGGAGATTTCAACCGAGGACTGGATGAAGGGCTTCGACACCCACGTCCACGCCCTCTTCCATCTGACGCGCGCGGCCGTTCCGCACATGAAGAAAGGCGGCGAAGGTGCCATCATCACCATTTCATCCACCGCCGGCAAACTAGCGGCGCCCATGCACATCGGCTACCAGGCGGTGAAGGGCGCGATTCCCCAGTTCACCCGGGCATTGGCTCGTGAATTGGCAGATTTCAACATTCGCGTGAACTGCGTGGCACCGGGCGTCATCCGGACACGGTTTCACAAGGACATGCCGGATGAGGTCTACCAGAACAATATCAAGAACCGCATCCCCATTCATCGCGAGGGCACGGTCGAACAAGTTGCCACCTTGATTGCAGAGCTCACCACCAACGATTTTATGTGCGGCGACACCGTAACGATTGACGGAGGCCTCACCATGCGCCTTCCGTAGTTCAATTTGTAGCAGCGAGCAGATTCCTGCAGTATGTGTCTGCCCGCTCACGCTCGCTGCTGCAGCATCTAGAATCCCGCTTTTCTCCAATTCATGAAAGTCGAACGAATCAAATACATCATCTGGGCCGTGGACCTTGCACGTGCCGTGAAGTTCTACGAACAGGTTTTCGACGGCGAAATCCTCAAGCAGAATGACATCATGGCCGAAGTGAAGGTCTGTAATTCCATCATCGGCATCCATTCCGGTGGTGAAGGCAAAGG
>JAYPXF010000023.1:4477-28925 GCA_038154405.1 Verrucomicrobiales bacterium
ATCAAACGCCGTTGAATTATTGAATCAATCCGGTTACCCCATCTTCCCTTAAACATGCAATTCAGACGTCTTTTTCAACTCACGCTGTCACTGACCGCCTTGGTCCTCAACGCAGACCTTCAAGCCGCCGACAAGGTGAAGCCCCTCCGGGTCCTCCTGATCACGGGTGGCTGCTGTCACGATTACGCGGCCCAGAAGAATATTCTCAAGAAGGGACTGGAGGCACGCGCTCACGTGGTCGTTGACCAGGTTCACTCGCCTGACAAGAGCACGAATCCGCCGCTCGACATCTATGGCAACCCGGACTACGCGAAAGGCTATGATGCCGTGATTCACGATGAATGCGCTGCGAAGATGGCTGACGTGAAAACGGTCGGCGGCGTTCTGCATCCGCACAAGAACGGCATCCCGGGCGTCAATCTGCACTGCGCGATGCACAGTTATCGCGTTGGCAATCATCGCGAACCGACCAAGGCTGGTTCGGAAGCGAGCATGTGGTTTGACTATCTCGGTCTCCAGTCAAGCAGCCACGGCCCCAAGGCACCGGTGGAGATCAAGTTCAGCAAGCAGAAACATCCCATCACCGCCACGTTGAAGGATTGGACCACCGGACCGGAAGAGCTCTACAACAATGTCCAGGTCTTCCCGGGAACAACGGCATTGGCCACCGGCATCCAGGAACAGAAACCGCGCAAGAACCGCAAAGGCAAGGTCTCCGGAGAAACGAAGATCGCCAATGCCGTAGTGGCGTGGGCGAACGAGTACAAGGGCACACGCGTCTTCAGCACTTCCATGGGACACTACAACGAGACCGTGGAGGATGACCGCTATCTGGAACTCGTCACCCGCGGCCTGCTCTGGTCCTGCAAGAAACTCAACGACTCCTACCTGAAGTAATCAGATGCGCGTCCCGACTGTCATTCTTGGTCTGCTCCTCCTGCCCGCGTCGCTGCCGGCGGAGGATGGAAAGTGGATTCCGCTCTTTGACGGCAAATCCACGAAAGGCTGGACTCCTCGTGGGGAGGTCACCTCGTTCGTTGCCAAAGGTGGCGAACTGCATCTCGACTGCAAGAAGAACGTCTGGGTGGCCAGCGACCTGAAGCTTGCCGATTTCATCGTGGAACTCGAAGTAAAGCTCCCGCAACGAGGTGACAATAAGTTCAACTCCGGGCTCGCCTTCCGCTGCATTGGTGAGAAAGGAAAACCCAAGGGATACCAGGCCGAGATCGATGCCCGGCGACCAAGTCAGTCCGGTGGCGTCTACGGCATCGGACTGGGCGGCTGGCTGTATCCCAAGGCGCAGCAGAAGGCGGAATTCGCCAAGAAGACGAAGGATCTCTTCAAATACGACGATTGGAACACTGTCCGCGTAAAGGCCGTAGGATCCCATATCCAAACGTGGGTGAACGGCAAGGCCGTGGCTGACTTGAAGGACTCGCAATCGCTGAAGGGTTACTTCGGAATCCAGCATCACGGCGGTGGCGGGGTCGTGATGTTCCGCAATCTGCGCGCGCAAGACCTCTCAAAGTGACGCCGTTCTAACGACCGGCTGTCTTCACGGGCGTTGGAAGCAGCGCCTTTTTGACCGCCGTCAGCGAGGTCTGACGTTCATGCGGCATTTGATGGGCGCGATAACCGAGTTTCGCGAGATCTGTACCCAGCCATTCTTCCAGCCATCTTTGCAGCAATTGGCGGTTCGTCAGATGCGAATCATCGAGTTGTTCGACCAGTGTGGAAAGCGCCCATCGGGCCCGGGCCTTCACCAACACATCTGACGCGACCAAACGCGTGGCAGGATGCTCGCTGCGAGTCCAGCCATGGGCTACGGAAGCCGGCTGATCCGAGTACACGCTTGCAATCTTGGCAGAATCGTATTCCTGACCATACCAGTCCTTGAGATGTTTCAGTGTCCAATCGATCCCCTGCTCCACGTGGCACATGTTGCAGGCATTGGGTTGATTTGCCTCAATCATGCTGGGCTCGGTCGGACTGAAAATCCGATGCGTGCGTACCATGTCCTGCAATCCCTCGTTGATCTTCGGCATGTGGCAGTTCATGCAGTCCGAGCCTACGCTGTCCGCCTGATGATGCGTATGCGCCATCAGTGCGTCGGTGGCCTTCAAGTTGCCGTGGCAATCCAGGCATGACTGATTGTCTTGTGCCCGTGTGCGCGACCAGGTCTTGCCGGTGCCGATGTGTGGATCATGGCAGCGAACACAGGAAAGAACTTTCCGTGGCAGGTCCGGTTTGCCGGTTGATTTGTAGCAGTAGCCGGCGATGGCCTCGCTGTATTCCGTCGAATTCCAGGTATGATGTCCCGATGCGAATTCCGGACGTCCGCCGATATGACACCGTCCGCAGATGAAGTTCTTGTTGTCAACATTCCGACCGAACGCCTCCGCCTCACTTTTTGCGTCGACAAAGAGATCGGGATCACTGGGAAAAAAACGGGGCAGCACCGAGCTTTCCGTTTGCGTGCTGTTCTCGACATGTTCCCGGGCGCCGTAGTGACAGGCTTCGCAGCTGATGCCCAGTGATGCGGCATGTTCCCGCGTGGAGTACCTGTTCAAGGCTGTGATCGTGTCGAGAATCCTAGTGAATTCCAGGTCCTCGTCGGAATTCAGACGTGATGAAACCGGAGCTGCAGCCAAGGCGTTGGAGAATCCAAAGTGAAATGATCGGGGAACGTATTCGCTGACAAAGTTGTACCCCGACTGCCGGAGCAGCACTTCGCCGTAGGGAATCGTTGTGTGGCACTCCGCGCAACCGGTGTCATAGGAAACACTGAACGGCTCGTCAAAGGGATCCCAATGTTCTTCGTCGGAATCGAGTTCGGGGAAAATATGCGTCGCAGGCACCCACTCATGCCGGTCAATCCACCAGGAAAAAGGCAGCACGAACTCGCCCTCCTGTTCGGAATCTATCGGATCTTCCAGTCGACCGGTGTATCTCTGGAAGAATCGGGAGCCGATGGTTCGCTCAATGATGAACCGGTTGGTTTTGCCATCCCGCCACAGGTCCATGCGATAAAGGGCATTCGTCTGGTAGAATCGCGCGTGGCCTCCAAGGTATGCGATGGTTGCGGATCCGTCGAAATCGGCCAGCACGGATTCCGGCGTGGCGATCTGGTTCATGTTCTTGTGAGAGTGGTTCGTCCAATCACCATACTTGTCACCATGGCACGCCCGACACGCGTCGGGTCCCAGATAATCGGCCGAGCGCAGATTGCTGTGGCCGGCTCCGGATATTCTGAATTTGTTCGTGGCCCGGGACCGGTCCCAGTAATAGGCCACCTCCACTTCGCGTCCATGGTTGTTGGTGAACGGCTTGCCCCCCCACACGTAAGGATACCGTTTGAACCGTCCGGGATTGGGGAGCGGGATGGATGCCCACCATTGTATGGCGACCGTGGCAACGACCGAGAAACCAAGAAACAGCAACAATCGCCGAAAGATCCGCGATCGGCGGACATTCCTTGTTTCGTTGCTGCGGTTTTCGGGCATCGTCCGGAATCTGAATTCATTCCCCCGTGGAGGAAAGTCGCGCGTTCACGGTCTGGCGCACCTTTTCAATATGCGCAGGTCGCTGTTCTTCGGTGTGGTAGTGCCGGTAGCCCAGCCTTCTGAGATCCGCTCCAGTCCATTCCTCCAACCAGCGTTCGAGGTATTGGCGGTTGACGAAATGCGAATCATCGAGCGTATCCACCAGTTTGGGCATGGCCCAATGGGCGCGTTGCGAAACCAGGGCGCGGGCGGCCACCAGACGAGTGGGGGCATGCGTACCCTGCAACCAACCGATCGCCACCGATCCGGTCCGATTCGAATACGCGGCATCGATTGCGGCCTCGTCATAGGTGTGACCATACCATTTGCCGAGATACTTGAGGGTCCAGTCGATGCTCTTCTCGACATGGCAGATGTTGCAGGCATTGGGCTGATTGGCCTCAATCATGCGGGCGTCGGTGGGATTGCAGATTCGATGAGTCCGGACCAGGTCGGAAAGCCCTTCATTGATTTTCGGCATATGACAGTTCATGCAATCGGACCCCACGCTGGTAGGCAGGTGACGAGTGTGTTTTACCAATGTCGCCGGATCCGCGAAAGACTCGTGACAGTGGAGGCAGGAACGGTTGTCCTCCCGACGGGAACGTCTCCATCGCTGTCCGATTCCCTGATGCGGCTCGTGACAATGCACGCAGGTCAGCATTTCACGCAGACCGTGATCCGTTTTGGGACGGGAGTAACAGAATCCGTTCACGGCATCGGTGTATTCTGTCGAGTTCCACGTGTGATGCCCGGAAGCGTACATCGGACGTTCGCCAATGTGGCACTGCGCACAGAGGAAATTCTTGTTTTCAGGTGAACGGTCAAACGCATGTTTCGCGTCAGCTGCACGGACGAAGAGATTGGTGGCCTTCGGATAAAAGCTTGGGCGCACCTTGGATTCCGTCGGCGTGCTGTTCAGCGCGTGTTCGCGACAGCCGAAGTGGCAGGATTCGCAGGAGATGCCCAACGCCACGGCACGTTCCTGCGAAGACTGCCGTCTTACTTTGTTCATCACCGCCGTGAGATTCTCATGCAGATTGGCAGTCGGTGACATGTCATTGGTGTGACCGGAATGGAGGACGGACCGATAGGCGAGAGAGATCTCCTGCGGGAGATGCTTCGCCGCATTCTCTCCAAGGTTTCTCAACATGCGTTCGCCGAAGGGAAACGTGGTGTGACAGTCCGAACAGGACATGTCGTAGCTGTATTTGCGACCCGGTGGAGAACGGAAGACATCCCACCGATGCTCGTCCGAATCGACATCGCCATGGACATGCTTCACCGGCGACCATTCCCGCCGCTCGATCCACCAGGTGAACGGCAGGACGACTTCATCCAGATGGGCATCCTCGGATGTTGAACCGATCAAGTCCTCTCGAATCCCGGTGTAGACCTGCGAGAATCGCGAGCCGATGGTTCGTTGAATCACGTATTCGTTCGTGCGTTCCGCCCGCCACCAGCGCATGCGAAACTGATCACCCGTTTTGAAGAAGCGAATCTTCCCGCCCAGGTAATCCATCGTTTCCCGGTCACTGAAATCACCCAGGACGGTCGATTCATCGGCGATCTGGTTCATCCGTCGATGAGGATGACCCGACCAGGCCGTGTGTTTGCCCTGGTGGCATTCCGCGCAGGCTTCCGGACCGATGTAGGAGGAGGCATGTATGTTTCCGGCATTCGTGCCGACAATCCAGTTCTCGCGATGCGCATCTTCGCGATGCCATGCGTAGGTCGCCTTCGGTTCCAATCCTACTCCTCGGGCTTTCACCTGCCAGAACACCGGGAAACGTAATGCCCGATCCGGGGTTCCGGACCACCAAGGACTCAATCCGAGATACAGGACACTGGACAAGCACAGCCCCCCAAAGAGGAGTCGCAATCTGTGCCGGCGGCCACGCTCAGCAATGTGAGATTCCTCTGCCATGGTTGCTGTCGGTTTCCCTATTTGAAGGAGTCAAAACGGATCGTTGAGTTTGCCGAGCGCCTCGTCCATTGACTTCTCTCCGTCCGCAAACAGGCCGACCCGAAAGAACAGCTGAGCGCGTTTGGTCAACGCCTGTATTTTTGCCGGAGAAACGCCCAGATCGACCATCTCGCGCATGCCTTCTGAAATCTTGTCCATTTTGGCGCGCAGCCGTTTCTGCGCCGCCGGATCCGGATACAGTTTTCGTTGGTCAAAACTGAGAGTCAGATCACGCAGCCTGACATTCTGCTTCCCGGTCAATTGGTTCTTCAATCGCACCAAGAGCCGCAGTTCGCCGGCCTTGGTGGCGCGTTCCGCATCCAGCATTCGGGCCGCCTGTTCCCGTGCCTCAGATTCGCCGGTGATCCGCTTCTCCAGCAGGCGATGAAACTTTGCGGTCTCCTTCCGAAACCGGTCCTTTTCACGGGTCAGGGCCTGCTCCATGCTTTCGGTTTCCGACAATACGAACTTCCGTTGCTCGTCGGTGAGTTCGATGTCCTTCGCAAAGAACATGATGATCTGAGGCTTGTAGATGTTGCGACCATGCGGATGCGGTTCTTTGTCTTGGCTCATCCCGGTCAAAGGGCCGGAGCACATGCAGGTCGCCGCGAGAATCCATAGAAGGTTTTGTTTCATGGTAATCAGTTGTGATGGCCTTTCACCTTCATGCCGATCGAATAGAGACTCTTGCGGGCGGTGATAAAAAGCGTCCGCCCATCCGTGCCACCGAACGTCACATTGGCAGGCCCTTCAGGGACGGTAATCGTTTCGATCAACTCCGCTTCCGGTGAGATGATTTTCACCCCGCCCCGCGTAAGATAGAGGTTCCCACGCTCGTCCAGGGTCATTCCGTCCGAGCCTTCCGGTGCGGCCAGTTTACGCTTGGATAGCGAGCTGTCCTTTCCGACTGAATAGACGTAAGTCTTCGACGCCCCCGGATCCGCCACATACAGATTCTTTCCGTCGCGTGTGCCGATAATGCCGTTGGGTTTAACGAGATCGTCGATGACGCGTATCACCTTCTCACTGTTATTCGGCAGGTAATAGACATGGAAACCGTCCTGGTCGATCTTCCGGTCGCGTCCGTAACGCGGGTCGGTGAAAGAGATCCCCCCCTTCGGATCCACCCAGAGATCGTTCGGGCTGTTGAGGCGTTTTCCGCGGTATACCGTGGCCATTTCCGTGATCTTGCCGTCCATGGTGGATCTCGTCACGCGACGCCCCCCCCCTCGCACATCAAAAGGTTTCCGTCGTTGTCGAAGTAAAGACCGTTGGCACGTCCGCTGTTCTTCCGGAACGTGGTGAGTTCACCATCACTCCACTTGTGGATTCGTTCATTTGGGATGTCTGAAAAATAAAGCGCCCCCTTGCCATCCCAAGCCGGGCCCTCGGTGAACGTGAACCCGTCCGCCAGCTTCCGGATCTTCCCGTCATCAGCCACCAGTGAGGCAGCATGGAGCGGGGTTTTCAGAACGCCGAGCAGCAAAGTCACAATCAAGACTGCATGCAGGTGCTTCTTCATCACCCGATTGAAGCGCCGAACCCCATTCTTGGCGAGTGAAACCGCCTGTGCAGATTCACCTGTCACCACAGGTTGAACTACACGCGACGGAGCTCTACAATCGCTGCCGATAACCGAATGAAATCCCGACTCCTCATTCCTCGCCTCCTGCTGCTGATGCTCGCCGCTTCCGGCACGCACACTTCACCCGCGGCACCGTCGTCAGATCTGGTGGACCTCGAGTTCCGCAAATTGTTGGTAACCGATGAATCGGCACTGCAGCAGGTGGACAGGCTGATCGCGGACAACCAGGCCTTCATCCGCCAAGGCGCGGGACTGCCCGAAAGCTCAATGGTAATCAAGATCCGCAACGTGGCAGATCCGGTGGTCGCCGCCTACGAAGCCTTCCTGAAGAAACACCCCGAACACGTGCGAGGCCACCTGGCCTTCGCCAGCTTTCTGACCGAGTTTGGCGTCAGCGTACGCGCCCAGAACCATCTGGACAAGGCCCTCGCCCTGGCGCCGGATGATCCGGTGACGCTGAACAACGTGGCCAACTATCACGGCGAACACGGTCCTCCGGAAAAGGCGTTCGAGTATCTGCAGAAGGCCATCCGGTTGAAACCCGAAGAGAGCACCTACTATCGGAACTGCGCGAGCATCATTCTGTTGCATCGGGAACAGGCACGGACCTATTTCGGCCTGGCGGATGAGCAGGCCACGTTTCGACATGCGCAAGCCCTGTATCGCAAGGCGCACGAACGCAAGCCCGACGACTTCCTGCTCGCCAGCGATCTGGCGCAGACGTTCTACCATCTGAAACCACATCCGTATGAAGAGGCGGTTGCCGCCTGGGAAACGGCGTTCAAACTGGCTCCGTCACGCACCGAGAAGGAAGGCGTGATGGTTCACCTGGCCCGGATTCATTCCAAGGCGGGCGAATACGATGAGGCCCGACGTAATCTCAACGGCATCTCGATCCCGGAATTGCTGCCGACCAAGCGCAAGATGCTCGCCGGATTTCCCGCGAAGATGAAGCAGGTGAACTTCGATTCAAAAGCAAAGCGGCCGATTCTCTTCAACGTCACCACCGCACCGCCGAAGCTCACGCCAAAGCGCTGAGCAGGCGTTCGTGGATACCGCCAAAACCGCCGTTGCTGAACACGCAGATCACGTCTCCGGATTTGGCCTCACGCTTCGCCGTTTCAATAATCGCGTCGACATCCGGCAGGTAATGAGCTGCCTTGCCTTCATCCCGGAGTTCGCTGATGAGACGGTCCGGGTCCAACCGCTCCTTTTCGTCCAGCATTTGCAACCGCGCAATCTGGGAGACGACGACGACATCCGCATCCTGAAAGCAATCTCGTAGACGATCCTGAAAAACGTTTCTCCGGGTGGTATTGGATCGGGGTTCAAAAATGGCCCATAGCCGCCGCCCGGCATACTTGATCTGCAAAGCCTTGAGTGTCTCGGCAATAGCGGTTGGATGATGGCCAAAGTCATCCACGATCGTGACCCCTCCCGCTTCGCCCCGCACATCCATCCGACGCCGGATCCCTTGGAAGGTGTCGAAGGCTGACTGAATCTGCTCGGGCGAGAGACCGCAATGCAACGCACATGCGGTCACGGCCAACGCATTGCGCAAATTCAATTCGCCAATCATCGGAATTCGATAAGTATTGCCCTTGAGGTCGAAGGAACTCCCCTCCCCGTCCAGATCGAGATTGCTGGCCCGGGTATCGCACCTCTCCCCCAATCCGAATCGCTGCAGCGGACAAGGCACTTTTTCCAGTAAGGGCGCGATTTCCGCCTCGTCGCCATTCGCCAGCAGCAAACCGTTGCCAGGAACGATCCGGATCAGATGACTGAACGACTTCTGGATCGCAGCCAGGTTTTCGAAGATGTCCGCATGATCGAATTCGAGGTTGTTGATAATGGCGACCTCGGGAATGTAATGAACAAACTTGCTCCGCTTGTCGAAAAACGCCGTGTCGTATTCGTCCCCCTCAATGATGAACCACTCGCTGTCGGTGAAGCGGGCTCCCTGTCCGAGGTTTGCCGGGATTCCGCCAATGAGAAAACTCGGATTGAGTCCATTATGCTCGAACACCCAGGCCAGCAATGAGGTGGTGGTCGTTTTGCCATGAGTTCCGGCAACCACCAGCGAACGTTTGCCACGGACAAAGAATTCCTTCAACAACTCCGGCAGCGAACAATACTGAAGCCGTCGATTTAATACCGCTTCAGCTTCTGGATTCCCCCGGGAAATGGCATTGCCGACCACCACCAGATCGGGATCGCTGTTCAGGTTCTCTTCCGAGTATCCTTGGATGACCTCGATCTTGCGGTCTTCCAGAAACGTGGACATCGGCGGATAGACGTTTTCGTCCGATCCTGTGACCTCGAAACCCCTCTCCTTCATGGCCGCCGCGGCCGAAGCCATGGCCGTTCCGCAGATCCCGATGAAATGAACCGATTTGATGCCGGTGGAAAGCATCCGTGAGCATGACCAGATTTCCGCGTTCCGACAAGTCAGCGCATCAGTGGCCATCCACGCGACCGTAAATGCGCGACTCGCTCACGCCCTCAAAGATGCCTTTTTCGTCCAACGCAATTGCGTGACTCGCGCCGAACGGTTTGTGGATGTCCAGTCGGTGCCCCAAACGGCGCAACTGCTCGAAGACACCTTCCGAGAAAGTTTTCTCGATTCTGACCTGATCAGGCGACCATTGGTGGTGATAGCGGGGCCGTTCCAGCGCTTCTTTCAGGCTCATGTCCAGGTCAAGCTTGCGGATGATGGCCAACAAGGACTGGGTGATGATGGTCGGGCCTCCGGCGGCACCGACAGACATGATCGGTCGGCCGTCCTTGAGCACGATGGTCGGGCTCATGCTGGACAGCGGACGCTTGCCCGGTGCGATTGCGTTGGCTTCGGCCCCCAGCAATCCAAAGGCATTGGGAACTCCCGGTTGCGCAGAGAAATCATCCATCTGGTTGTTCATGATCACGCCGGTGCCGGGAATGATCACCTTGGAGCCGAAACCGGTGTTGATCGTGGCCGTGCAGGCTACCCAGAGACCGCTTGCATCTGCCGTGGTGAAGTGGGTCGTGTGCTTGCTGAAAAGATCGGTGGTGCTCCGCGGCGGTGTGCCGTGACCACCGACCTTGGTGGCCTTCTGCAGGTCGATCTTCGCCGCTAGAGTCCGGGCGTAACGCTTGTCGGACAAACCTTTGGGCACGTTGGCGAAATCGGCGTCACCGAGCCAGAACGCCCGGTCAGCAAAGGCCAGCTTCTGGGCCTCGATCACCACATGCATACGTTGAACCGCTTCCATCGCGGCCAGGTCAAAGGATTCCAGCATGTTCAGAATCTGCGCTACGTGGACTCCGCCTGAACTTGGCGGGGGAAATCCATAAACCTCGTGTCCGCGATAAGTCGTTCGCAACGGCTCGCGGATCTTGATCTGGTAGTTCGCAAAATCCTGCGCCGTGATGATGCCCCCATTTTCCTTCATCCAACGCTCCGTAGCCCGGGCAAAGGCGCCACCATAGAAATGCCGGATCCCGTCATTCGCAATCGCCCGGTATGTTCTGGCGAGGTTCTTGAACACAACGACGTCTCCTTCCAGCATCGGGGATCCGTCGTCTTTCAAGAGCAACGCCGCTGATTGCGGAAACTGGCGGATATATTTGGCGTAGGTCCGCAGCTTGCGTGCCCATACCGGATCGATCGCAAATCCCTCTTCCGCAATCTTGGCTGCCGGGAGCAATGCGTCGCTCAGCTTGCGATTGCCAAAATGTCTTAGCGCGTGATCGTAAACCGCCAAGGAACCGGGGATCCCGCTCGCCAACGGGCCGGTCTTAGACAACTGCGAAACCGCATTTCCGCCGCGCAGGAACATGTCGCGCTGGGCCTTGGCCGGGGCCATTTCCCGACCGTCGATGGCAACTACCTTTCCGTTTGGAAGATGAATCAGCATGAAACATCCCCCGCCGATTCCGGAATTGTGAGCGTCTACCACGCCCAGAGTGAGCCCGGCGGCCACGGCCGCATCAACCGCATTGCCCCCGTTCCGAAACGCGTTCATGGCTGCCTCAGTTGCCAATGGATGGCCGGCCGCCGCGATCGTCTTGCCCGCACGGTGATGATGTCGAACCGGGGGAGCGTCTACCGCCGCCGCACAGGTGATGCCGAAAAATGAGACCGACAGGAGAATTCTAGATAGGTTCATCATGCCAAGAACGTGGAAGCGATCTTCTACCCAGCATCCGAATGGCACAATTCAAAGATCACCGTTGTGGGTGTGATGAATCGCCCTTCCAAACCCACGCGGGGCGTTCTAGCTTCCGGCCATGCGTTCCTTGTATTTCATCCTGCTCTCCGCGATCACCGCCAGCGTGGAAAGCAACGCCGCGATCCACATTGCCCAAGGCACGATGGTCGGCGAGGTGGACACTTCCACCGCAATCCTTCATTGCCGCCTGACCGCCACATCGAAACGCGTCGGCATGGATGTTCCTGGTGCTTCCGGTGTCGGAAGGTTTGAGTATTCGGTAAATGAGGATTTTACAGACTCCAAATTGACCGGGTGGATCAATGCAGAGGCAGACTATGATTACATTCTGAAGACCAAGATCAAGGGACTGCGAGCCGATACTCGGTATCACTATCGGGTCATCTACGGTGTGGACCGCAAGCGGACCAGAACGAGCGACCGGGCCACCTTCAGAACGCATCCTGGCAAGAACAGCGATCGCGCAGTCAGCTTCGTGGTGGTTACGGGCATGAATTACATGTCGTTTCATCACGGCATACCCCGCAAAGGCAAGCGCAGCGGGGAGCGTGCCTACGAGGGTATGGACAAGCATCTGGGTTTTCCGGGCGTCAGCTCCATGCATAAGCTGAAACCCGACTTCTTCGTTGGAACCGGAGACAACGTCTACTACGACAGTCACGATGATCAGGAGGCAACTGACGCGCAAGGTATGCGCCAGAAGTGGCATCAACAGTTTGTGCAGAGGCGGTTTGTGGAGTTCTTCCGCCACGTGCCCACTTACTGGGAAAAGGATGATCACGATCATCGCTACAATGACTGCGATCGGACGGGCACACGTCCGCCATCCAGCGACCTCGGCATTCGCCTGTTTCGTGAGCAGGTGCCGGTGGTGGATCCGAACGATGCGAACGCTAAGACCTACCGCACCTATCGGGTGAACAAACATCTTCAGATCTGGCTGGTTGAAGGCCGTGATTATCGCAGTCCCAACAAAATGGCGGACGGGCCTGACAAGACGCTCTGGGGCACGGAGCAAATCGTCTGGCTCAAGCGCACGCTCCTCGCCAGTGACGCCACGTTCAAGCTGCTGATCTCCCCCACCCCGCTGATCGGTCCGGACGACGCCTACAAACGGGACAATCACACCAATCACAAGGGATTCCGCTCCGAGGGCCGGGCGTTCTTCAAATGGATCAAGGAGCAAAGACTCGACAAGAAGGGCTTCTACCTGATCTGCGGAGATCGACACTGGCAGTATCATTCGGCCGACCCGACCGGCATCGAAGAATTCTCGTGTGGTGCTCTGGTCGATGCCAATTCCCGCCTGGGGCGCAAACCCGGCGATCCGAGATCCACCGATCCGGACGCCGAGATAAAACAGTTCTACACGCAAAAGGTGGCCTCCGGTGGGTTCCTGCGGGTCGCCATTAACAGGCAAGGCGTTGGCCAGTTCGAGTTCTATGACGAGAATGGCGATCGACTGTATCGCACGATCAAGAATTCCAATCTGATCAAGTCGGCGATCGGCGTGTCGCGCACAGGAAAACCGATCACGAGCATTCTGCACAGAGAGGATTTCGATCTGACAACCGAGAAACCGCGACTTCTGCTCCTGGGCAACACGGCGGGGGACACACGATCTGCGCGGATGGTTGAGGCACTCATGGATGAGTACGCCTCGCGGCCTGAAGTGCAGGAGCGAGTATTGATCTCCGCCGTGCCCCAACCCAACCCGGACAAGTTGCAGACTCCCAGTTTCCCGCCTCCTGGTCGCGCGTACAATGATCCTAAAACTGACGCCTTCCACTACCTGTGGCGCTGGATCGGAATGCATGCGCCGGACCTCGTGTTGGAATTGGGATTCAAAGAAGGCAAGGAGGATCTCCCAATCACCGAGGCGACGAAACAAATCACCACGGCGCTCTCAAATGCGAAACCTGCGGGAGTCGGCAACGTGCCGGGCCTCAAGTTGTTTGGGAACGCGTCATGGAATCTGGACGGGCTGTTGCAGCTTTACGGGATGGCTTCCCATGGAGTCCGAAACCCATTCCCGCACCGCAATCCACAAGACTTGAATCGACTGCGCAACCCTCCGCAAAACCTACTGTCAAAATGGATGGATAATCCTTCCCCTGCCCGTTTTGAGTTGCGTCGTCGAATTGAGCGGACGCCGCTGGAAGTTGCGACCCAGCTTTCGCACCACTACGGCAACGCGCTCAATCGCGTCGTTTACCAACCAGCTCTGGCCCTGGTCGCACGACTTCGGCTTGGCGGGATTCAGAGCGATCCAAGTCACCAACGAGCGGTGAGAGAAATGGTTATCCCATATGCGACAAAATCAAAATCTTCACTGAGTGGACGAGTTTCCGGATCCGTGTTGTCGGGGCATCTGATTTTTGCGGAACTCGCGCGTTTGACGGGGGACAAACGCTATCAAGATCTTGTGGTCGCCGCTGCGGACCAGGGTTTTGATCGCTCAGGCAAGCCTCTGCCAGCAGTTCCATCGCATAATGAAATGAGTGATGCAGTGTTCATGGCCTGCCCGATCCTGGCTGAAGCCGGGGCTCTGACGGGTGAAAGGAAATACTTCGACCAATGCCTGCGCCACCTGCGGTTCATGCGCAAGCTCTGCGTCCGAAAGGACGGGATCTATCGTCACTCCCCGTTGGATGAAGCAGCGTGGGGGCGCGGTAACGGATTTCCGGCCTTGGGTCTTGCGTGGTCGCTCACGGTGATTCCAAAGGACCTTGAAGGTCGCGAGGAGATCCTCGCTGCGTATCGGGAGCACCTGTCTGCGTTATTGCAACATCAGGATCCGGACGGTATGTGGCATCAGGTGATCGATCATTCGGAAAGTTATCGTGAATTGACGTCCACCTGCATGATCACTTTTGCGATGGCGCGAGGCGTTCGAGCGGGATGGTTGCCGCGGGACAGATTTGGCCTCGCCATCGAGAAGGCTTGGCGGGCCATCAAAACTCGGGTCGCGTCAAACGGTGAACTGGTGGATGTGTGCACCGGAACCGGTAAACAGAAGAACCTGCGGGCCTATTTCGATCGCACCGCCATTCTTGGCAAGGACGAACGCGGCGGAGCCATGGCCATGATGGTCGCAACCGAAATGGCGGCTTACCGCGAGTAGCCGGAGAATTTTGTCGCCCCGCCCTGCTCTATCCTCTAATTGATTGCCCATCCCATGGACGCAAAACTGCGAACCGTCGATCTCATTGTGCTCGTGATCTATATCGCGGGCGTGTTTGGCATGGGTTGCTGGTTTTCCAAGCGGAGCCGGAAACCGGATGAATTCATGGCGGCCGGCCGGTCGCTCTCCGGCTGGGTGATCGGTTTGTCGATCTTCGGCACCTATGTCAGCAGCATCAGTTTCCTCGGCAATCCGGGCAAGGCCTATGGCAGCAATTGGAGTTCCTGGGTGTTCGGGCTTTCACTTCCCATCGCGGCGGTCGTCGCGGTGAAGTATTTCATTCCGCTCTACCGCAGCAGTCAGGAAGTTTCGGCCTATTACCATTTGGAAAAGCGTTTCGGCCCATGGGCGCGGACCTATGCCATGATCTGTTACCTGCTTTCCCAGTTGGCACGAATCGGAACTGTCCTTTACCTCGTCGCATTGGCGGTGGCGCCGCTTACCGGTTGGAACCTGATCGCAATCATCGTGGTTACCGGCGCACTGGTCACCATCTACACCCTGCTCGGCGGAATCGAGGCGGTGATCTGGACGGACATGGTTCAAAGCCTGGTGCTGATCGCGGGAGCAATTCTCTGCGCGATCATTCTATTGACCAACATGCCCGGTGGCGCCGGCCAACTGTTCGCCATCGCCAATGAAGGCAACAAGTTCGACCTGGGCAGCTTCGAACTGAGCGTGAAGTCACTGATGCTGGACAGCCCGACCTTCTGGATGGTTCTGATCTTCGGCATCTTCATCAACCTGCAGAACTTCGGGATCGAGCAGAGTTTCGTGCAGCGTTACATCACTGCGAAGTCCGATCGTGATGCCCGCTTCAGCGTGTGGTTGGCGGTGATCATGTTTCCCATCATGTCTGCCCTGTTCTTCTTCATCGGCACTGGGCTGTTCAGCTACTATCAGGCCAAACCGGAAGCGATCGCTCCCGTGAAGGCGCAAGTCGCGGAAATGAAACTCCTTGAAGAGAAGAAGGTCTCCGCAACACCGGAATCCGTCGAAGCCAGAGCCACCGAACTGACCGCCTCCGACATCGGCGACAAGGTGTTTCCACACTTCATCGCAACCGAACTTCCGGTTGGTGTCGCCGGCCTGTTGATCGCGGCGATCCTGGCGGCGGCAATGAGCAGCATTGATACGAGCCTGAACAGTTCCGCAACGGTCTATCTGAGCGATATTCATCAACGACACTTCAGTCCGGAGATTGACGATGCGGGCCGCATGAAGGTGCTTCACACGGCAACCATCATCATCGGGATTGTCGGGACCGCCACGGCCTTGGCAATGCTCCGGGTGAAAAGTGCGTTGGACGCATGGTGGATTCTCCAGGGAGCGTTTTCGGGAGGAATGTTGGGACTGTTTCTCCTAGGGCAGATCTCCCGCCGGGCCAACAATCCAAATGCCGTGATCGCCACGATTCTGGGAATCGTTCTGATTCTCTGGCTTTCCGTTTCCAAAACGAAGCTCTGGCCGGACGGATGGAAGGATTTTGGCAATCCGATGCACGGATTCATGACCATCGTTGTCGGCACATCATCCATTGTACTGATCGGCGCCACGCTCGCCCGCCTGATGTCCGGCAGCGCGGCTTCCGCAAGCGAGGAGGCAAAATGAAATTCTCCATCTCCGCTCGCATCGCAGAAGGCTTTCTCTCAAAACGGGAGTCAATCATGTCCCTGCCCGACTTGGTGACGGTCGCGAAATCGGCCGGGTATGACGGCCTGTGCATGCGGGCTTCCCAAATCGGAGTTCATACTCCTGAAGTGGAAGTGACGAACGCGGCGAAATCGATCCACGAAGCCGGACTCTCGGTGACGATGATCTCAGGCGATTTCGACATCGTTTACAACAACGACGAAGGACCCAATTGCATCCGCAACATCACACCTTACCTCGATTTGGCTCAGGAATTGGGCGCGGGCATGATCCGTGTTTGCATCAAGACTGAGGAAGACATTGCCTACGCTCAACGCGCATCTGACGAAGCAGCTGAGCGCAATCTGAAACTCGTCCACCAATGCCACATCCAGAGCCTGTTTGAGACGGTGGATCAGATCTTCGACCGACTGAAGGAGATCAACCGGAACAACTTCGGCCTGATCTACGAGGCTGCCAACCTGGAAGAGTGCCGACAGGCCTACGGTGCGGACACGATCCGCCGGTTTGGCAGAAAGATTTTCAACGTTTACCTGCAGAATCAGCGAATCAACAAGAATGGCGCGGTGACGCTCGACACCTGGTCTCATGGACTGGTTTCATTTGATCTGATCGACATACCAGATGACGGCGGAATCCGTTTTGTCGACGTGTTCGAGGGATTGCGGGACATCGGCTATGACGGAGTGGTCACGGTGCACCAAAGCGCCCCCACTGATCCGAATGTCACCCCCGAGGAGTCCGCCCGACGGACCCGTGAATTCCTGCGCTCGCTTCAGTGAGGCAGCGAACCTGCCGCTAACAACAGAATTGAGATACTGGTTGGAATGACCTGAATGCGGATTTAGGATTTTCCCCATCCACCGAACGCGAGGAAACCATCATGGAGCCATCTGACGACGATTCGCCCAGCTTGGAGAACCTGAAAAGGGAAAGCATGTATTTCCGGGCAATGCTCGATCTGGCACCTGATTCAATCTATTTCAAAGACACGGAAGGAAGGATTCAGGCCATCAGTGAATGGGGTGCCCGCTTCTTTGGGCATAAGTCGCGGCACGACATGGAGGGAAAATCGGACTACGACTTCTTTCCTAAGGAGATGGCTGACGAGTATTTTGCCGACGAAAAGCGATTGATGGAATCCGGCTCCCGCTCGTTGACAAGCGGACGCCGGAAACATCTGCCGATGGCCGGGAGGTCTGCTTTTCCACGACCAAGCTGCCGATGCACGACAAGGCGGGCAAGCTGATCGGGAGTTTTGGCATCTCGAGAGATGTCACGGAGCATCAGCAAGCCGAAGACGCGCTCAGGGATTCCGAGGCCCTTTACCATTCGCTCATTGAAAACCTCCCTGTCCACGTCCTGCGCAAGGATCTCGAAGGGCGGTTCACTTTTGCGAATCGCCTGTTCTGCGAACTGTCCGGTCACCGTATCGGCGAGATCATCGGCAAGTCCGATTTCGATCTCTACCCCCCAGACCTCGCGGAGAAATACCGGGCCAATGATGCGGAGCTCGTCAACGACGGCAAGACGTTTGAGACGATCGAGGAGAACGAAGCGGGACACGGTCGGATCTATGCCCGGGTGATCAAGTCGCCCCACTACAACGCCGCCGGCAAAGCCATGGGCTTACAGATTGTGTTCTGGGACATCACCGAACAAAAACGGAATGAACTGAAGGTCCTCGAGCAGCAGAAATCCCTGATCCTCGCCCCCGACGCGGCCGAAGCGGCAAGCTGGGCCAAGAGTGTATTCCTGGCCAACATGAGCCATGAGATTCGCACCCCGATGAACGGCATCATCGGAGCATAAGAACTCATGTTGAAGTCCGAATTGAGCGGACCGCAGCGCGAATACATGAACATCGTCAACGCTTCCGCGGACACGTTTTTGCGGATTCTCAACGACATTCTGGATTTCTCCAAAATCGAGGCCGGCAAACTCGACCTCGAATCCATTCCCTTCAGCCTGCGCGACCGTATTGCCGACGCACTGAAGCTGCTGGCCACCAAAGCCGCGGAGAAGGGACTCGAACTGGCCTTCCATATTTCCGACGACACGCCTGACGGCGTGATGGGAGATTCCGGCCGACTGCGGCAGATCGTGCTCAACCTGGTGGGCAATGCGATCAAGTTCACGAACGAAGGTGAGATCGTCGCGGGGGGCAGGCTGGAATCCAAATCAGACCAGGACGCGGTGTACATTTTCGACGTGACGGATACCGGTGTGGGCATTCCGCCGGAAAAGGTCGACACCATCTTCGAGGAATTCGGTCAGGCCGACGCCTCAACCACGCGGGAGTTCGGCGGCACGGGATTGGGCCTGACGATTTCGCAACGCCTGGCGGAGATGACGGACGGCAAGATCTGGGTCGAGAGCGAGCTCGGCCGTGACAAGTCGTTCAAATTCACGGCCGAACTCGGATTGCAGCAGGACTACGAATCAATGCAGCTCAAAAGCCCCCCGTCATTGCGCTGCATGAGGGTGTTCGTCGTCGATGACAACAATTACGAACCGGAAGATCTACGACGAGATGCTGCGCAGCTGGGATCTGGACCCGGTGACAGCTCCCGACCTCATCAGCGCGGTCGAGACGCTCAAACAGTGTGAACCCGATTTCGACATCATCATTATGGATGCCATGATGCCGAAACTGGACGGATTCGAAACGGCCGAGCACTTTCGCGCATTGCCGGGTTATGAGCAGATTCAGATGTTGATGCTCACTTCCGCAGGCGCTCCGGAACAGGTGCGCAAGGCGCGGTTCGCCGGGATCGAGAAATGCCTCACCAAACCGGTCCGACAATCGGATCTCTTCAACGCGGTCACCCGCATGCTGGGCACATTCACCAGCGTATCGGCCGACCCGGAGGACAGTGCAGAACATTTCGAAACTCCAACCTTGCGGATACTGCTGGCGGAAGACGGCCTGGTAAATCAACGGGTTGCCACGGACCTGCTGTCCGAGCACGGTCACGAAATCGTCATTGCGCGGAACGGGGTGGAAGCAGTCGAACAAGCGGAGCAGTACGCCTACGACATCGTTTTCATGGATATCCACATGCCGGAAATGGACGGTTACGAAGCCACCCAGAAAATCCGCGAACGTGACAAGAAGATCCGGCCCAAATCACCACTCTGCATCATCGCTCTCACGGCCAACGCAATGAAGGGGGATCGCGAAAAGTGCATTGCGGCGGGAATGGACGATTACCTGGCCAAGCCGATCCGCGCACTCGAGCTTTTTCGGACGGTGCCTCGAAACGCGCCGCCAAATCCGATCGGCCCCCAGGGCAAAGCGGAGGCCAAGCAACCCGTGACGCAGGAATCTGGTGAGGCCGAAAATCCCGTGAAAAAAGCGAGCCGGATGGACAATTGCCATATGATCGCGAAACCGCGCTCAAGATGGTACAAGGCAGTGAGAAACCGCTCGGCGCGATCGTCGAGGCGTTTTACGGGGAGACCGATGCCCTCATGCCCACGATCCCGCAAGCGCTCGAACAAGGGGATTCCACTCTGCTGACGCGCAGTGCGCACACCGTAAAATCCTCCTGTGCCTCACTCGGTGCCGAATCCGCACGCGCCGCGGCTGCGGAACTCGAACAGCCCGGCAACAACAACGATCTGGATGCCACCCAGGAAGTGGCGGCCAAACTCGAGGCTGAGATCAAGACCCTGATGGCCGCGTTGGAGAGCGAATGGCCGCGCAGCGGTTGACCTATTCCGGATCGGCGTGCTCGCGCTCCATGATGCGGGTCATGGATCTGACGATTTCCGGATGCCTTGCCGCCACGTTTTTTGTCTCCTCCACATCGTTCGCGAGATCATACAATTCAACCGGCGCATCCGGATTCCGCATCACGTTCAGACGCACGGCTTTCCAGTTTCCTTTCACGACGCCGACCTTGCCGCCCCGCTCATAGAATTCCCAATAGAGATGAGGGTGTCGTTTCTGCGCCTGCCCGTTCCCCGTCAACAGCGGCGCCATCGAGATGCCATCGGTCTTGGAATGGTGATTGATGCCCGCCAGATCACAAAGGGTCGGAAACACATCCTGAAAACCGGACAGATGGGTGCTGACCTTGTTGGCAGGAACCTTGCCCGGCCAACGCGCAATGAAGGGAACGCGAATGCCGCCGTCGTAAAGATCCCGTTTCATGCCGCGCAGGCGGCCGTTGGAATCGAAATACTCCATCTTGTGCCCGCCCTCCTGATGCGGCCCATTGTCGCTTGAGAACAAGACCAACGTATTGTCATCGATATCCAGTTCCTTCAGCAGCTTCAGGATGTTGCCCACATCGCGATCGATGTAATGCATCATCTGCGCAAACCCCTTCTCCTCGGCCGGCCAATTTCTGCCCTTGAATCGTCCCCAATCCGGAACCCGCATTCCGCGTCCCACCGCGCGCTTGTCTCCCCCTCCCTCGTTGTTGGCGTGCGGGATGTTCAAGGCGTAATACATCATGAACGGATGCCTGTGATTCGCGCGAATGAACTTGAGCGCCTCATCTGCAATCAGCTGCGGGGCATAATCAACCGCGACTTCAGCAACACCGGCGCCTTCCCGTGCTCCGAAGCGTTTCTTCTTCCAGTCCGGATAGGTCTTGTTACGAAGACGTTCCTTCAACCCGTTGCGCACGAGCCATTCCGGGTAGTAGTTGTGCGCGTGATACATGTTGATGTAGCCGTAGAATTCGTCAAAGCCATGCACCGCCGGATCGTTCAGCGGAGGTGGATTGCCGATGCCCCATTTACCGAAGCAACCAGTCTTGTAGCCGTGATTCTGCAGTAGCCGCGCGAAGGTCACGTCCATCGGCTTCAATTGTCCCGGCCCATTGCCACGAATGCGGGCATGTCCCGTGTGAAGTCCGGTCAACAACACGCAACGAGAAGGCGCACAGACGGTGGAACCGGCGTAGTGGCGGGTGAAACACATGCCCTCCCTCGCCATACGATCCAGGTTCGGCGTGGCAATCGTCTTCTGTCCGTAGCAGCCGAGGTCTCCATAGCCGAGGTCATCGGCCAGGATATAGATGAAGTTCGGTTTGGAAGCGGCGTTTGCAAAGAGGACCATAGTCAGGCCGACCACCAGGGTGAGGATTCGTTTCATGGCTGGCGCGAAGAATTCACGGACGCCGGATGGCAGGCAAGTCAGAAGCGGACACCGTTCACGTGAAAGGCCTTGATCTCATCGGAAAACCCTTTGAGCTGCAACAGATCCATCGGTTTGGTTTCAGCTCGTTCTCCCAACCGCTCTTCGGTGGTTTCATCAATCACCACCTCGCCCTTGCCGGCCACGCCACACAACCGGGCGCCAAGATTCACCCGCTCGCCGAGCACGGTGTAGTTCAAGCGGTTCGCCGATCCCATGTTCCCGGCCACCGCCTCGCCGGTGGCAATGCCGATCCCGATCTGGATCTTGTACTTCGATGTCTCGTTCAATTTGTCCCGCTCGCCGATCATCTCCAATCCCGCCTTGACCGCGTTGGCGATATCGTCCCCGTAAGACTTTGGCGCACCGAACACCGCCATGATTTCATCGCCCACGAACTTGTCGACCACGCCGCGGTGGCGTGCCACCACCTCCGCCAGGGCGGTCATGTGTTCGTTCAGCATCAGGATGACGTCATGAGGATCCATCCCCTGGGTCAGGGCCGTGAATCCGCGTATATCACAGAACAGCACGCTCACTTCCCGCTTCTCTCCACCAAGAGCCACATTTCCTCCCATCAACTCGGCGGCGACATCCCGATCCGTGACCATGTTCAGCAGGTTGTGATACTTCTCCTTCAGCGCAAGATCGCTGGCCATCTCATTGAAGGAACGTGCCAACTGCCCGATTTCATCATGCGTGGTCGACGCAACCTTCACGTTGAAGTCCCCTTTTCGGATCGCCTCCGTGCCCGCCACCAGCTTGTGAATCGGCACGGAGAGACCGTGCGACAGCAGCAGACTGAAGAGCAGCGCGACGATGATCGCCAGGGCGCTGATCATCAGGATCTGCGTGCGAAGTTCGCGTTCCGCATCAATCGCAGCTTCCATGGAATACAGCCCCACCTTGTAGGCATGCGGCAACATGGACTCGGGATTCAAGGGGGTGTGAAACACGCGCTGTGGAATTTTTCCCTTGTGAACATACATCGGGTTCCCTTCCGCGAACGAATCCTGTGCAAACGCATACACCAGTTGCACGCTCAGATCGTCGCGAATCGACTCGTCAATCGTACTCGTATGCAATCGATTGTTAAGCCAGAGGCCGTTCTGAATGTCTCCCAGTTCGTTGATCGTCTGTTCGCTGAAATTCATGTACGGCATACCGACGATCAGTGCCCCCACGGTCGATCCGTCGAGATCGTCAATGATCGGCGTCACAACGATCTCCAGCACCTTAGGTTGAGACTTCTTCTTGGGTTCAAAGTAAACGTACCCCACCTGTTGCGAATTCAAGTTGGTGAGCGATCGGCCGATTGCCGCCAACTGCTGTTCCAGATCGGGTTGATCCAACCACTTGATCTTCAGCTCTTCAGCAGTCTCTTCGTCCGGCTTGAGCAGGTTTCCCTCGTAATCGATGAAGCGAAACAACTCCGCCACGGATTGCTTTGCCGCCTGCCGTCGGACGGCCAGCCTTTGTCGGGCACGACGTCCCATGATCACCGTCTTGAAATCGGTCGACGGACGAATCTTGCGCTTCTCCGGCTCAGGGCTCATCCCCTCGGCCAGTCCGCCTTCCTCCGAATCTCCCTGCAGGATGTTTCGAAGCTCATGATTGGCGGTGTCATACAGGCTGTAGGTGTCGATCGGATCCTCCCCCAACACGGCCAGCAACCGGACCGAAGAAGCCAGTCGAGCGCACTGCCGGCGGACATTGCTCAACCGGGCTTCCTGCGCGCGGGGCTGGTAACTGATTTCCGCCTGAACGAGTTGTTCAAACAGGCCGTCGTAAGCGGTCTGCACCCGTTTCTGGGTGATGAAGAAGGTGACAGCCGACACTCCGCCGACCACCAGCATCATTGCCAGCAACAGGCGGTATCTGAAACTGAGGCCCCGCATTGCGTGACGATCCTCAACTGCTTGGCAGATCGACCTTCAGATTCTGGCCCGCCTTCAGCTCGATGATTGCCTGGTAGATCGTCTTGCTGTCGAGCCACGCTTTCAGCGTGTAGCGACCGACCGGCAGTTTTTCCAAACGAAAATTCCCCTCTGCATCCGTCTTGGTGAAATGCGGCGTTTCGAGAACCAGTATGGAAGCCCGCATGTGGCGGTGAATCTCGCAATAGACCTTTACTTCACCCGGCTTGTCGAACTGCACGGCTGGTGGATTTTCTCCCTTGAGATAGCGACCAAGATCAAACCGTTTGGTTCGCGAATAGGAAAACACGTTGTGATAAAAATCGTCCGCGTTGGGGAAGGTCACCTTGGCGCCCACCTGAACCGGAATCAATGCCGGCTTGAACTGCGTAGCGACCTGCCGGACTTCCGTCGTCTCACCTGTTCTCGACGGACCGGCCGCCCCTTCGAGATACACCACCGCCATCGGCGGGTCCGGCTTTTCGGTCTTCGCCCCCGCACCGCGATAACGTGCCGGGGTGGTCCTTCGCTTCGCGGCAGGCTTCAAGGTGATCCGCCCCTCAACGATCGCGGTGTCAGCTCCACGCACCTCTCCGGCCGGATGGACCAGAAAACACGCAATCACAACGAGGAATGAAAGACCGATCTTCATGTGCCGCGATGAAAACATTGAAGCGTGCCGGAAGCAAGCGACGGACGACGCTTGCTCCGAATGAACATATCGCGTCGTTGAATCCCTGGATACGAACGACTATCTTCAAGACAATGTCGTCAGACACCGAGACGCTGCCGGAGATTGAGATCAAGCCGGAGACCGGAATTCAGGGTGAATTGGACCCGGGTTACCTGGTGATCTGCTGGGATGATCCGGTGAACCTCATGGATTACGTGACGCATGTGTTCCAGGTCGTTTTTGGCTGGAAGAAAGAACGTGCGGAAAAACACATGCTGCAAGTGCACAACAACGGCAAGAGCATCCTCACCCGCGAAACCCTGGAGCGCGCCGAGCACTACGTGCACGAACTTCAGAAATACAGTCTGCACGCGACGATGGAGCGCGACCGATGAAGCTGATCGAAACCAACGAGCACGATCTGATCTTTGGAATGTCGGCCGGACAGAAGACGACCTTGGAGCGTGTGCTCCGCGAGTATCCCGTGCTTCCCGAAAAACAGTCGGCCATCAGCCGCACTCGAGACGATGCGGAATTGGAGACCGAACAGGAGCTGCTCGAAGAAG
>JAYPXF010000023.1:28935-31398 GCA_038154405.1 Verrucomicrobiales bacterium
CTCCAGGAACGCCGCGACGAGAACCGTCGACACGTCGGCAACTTCCTGCGTGAGCCGGGAAGATTCGAGGTGACCGAGGAGGAGATCCGTCTCCGCCTTCGACGCAATCGCGTGAATTGGCTGCTGGAGGTACTGAACGAAATCCGCGTCGGCCACTGGCATCAACTCGGCAGTCCGGATATTGACGAAACCGTCCTTACCCCGGAGAACATCGAGCAGTACATCTCAATGCAGCTGTGCGCCGAGTTTCAGATGGTGCTGCTCGACGCGCTCAACGGGCCGGAAGAATGAGAGACCAGGAGATCCCCGCCCTGCTTTCCCGGGAGCCATGGTTTCCGGATCCGCAAAACGCCGCCACCGGCGGTGACTTCGACGGACTGCTGGCCATTGGCGGAGACCTTTCGGTGGAGCGCCTCCATCTTGCCTACCGCAGTGGAATCTTTCCCTGGACGGTCAACCCGAT
Organism: Verrucomicrobiales bacterium; assembly: GCA_038154405.1. GTDB lineage: Bacteria > Verrucomicrobiota > Verrucomicrobiia > Limisphaerales > JAYPXF01. The sequence continues at coordinate 29,399 of JAYPXF010000023.1, forward strand.
CACCTGGTGGTCACCTGACCCAAGAGGAATCATCCCGATCGACAATGACGCCTGGCCACGCAGCCTCCGTAAACTCGCCCGCAAGAAGCCCTTCGAAATCACGTTCGATCGTGCCTTCGAGGAAGTCGTCACCCAATGTGCGTCCCAACCCCGGCCCGGCGCATGGATCGGCCCCGAATTCATCGCTGCCTACACGGCGTTCCACGAGGCAGGTCATGCGCACAGCATTGAGTGCTGGAAAGACGGTCGCTTGGTCGGAGGTCTTTACGGCGTCGCCATAGGTGGAATGTTCGCCGGCGAATCCATGTTCCACACCGAGTCGAATGCCTCCAAGATCGCCCTCTACGAATTGATCGGAAGTTTGGCTGACGCCGGCTTCACCCTGTTCGATACACAGTTGGTGACGGACACCACCAAAAGCCTCGGCGCGACCGAGATCACTCGCGACCGCTACCTGAAACTGCTTCGCGAAGCCACGGCAAGGCCGGTCCGATTCCCAGTGGCCGGGAACTGACAGATCAACTGCTTCAAAAGCAGTTGTCGACCTTCCCACCAACATCCCGCAATCAGATTTGCGGCCGTTGACGGCGGACACGCCTATTGGGGCTATTTCCTATTCTCCGCAGTCTGGATCGGAGTAGGCTGATCCACAACCAATCGCCATGGAGATCCATGGAGAGCTATCAACGGCACCGACACGTGATGTGCTGAAGGCTGCCGCAAAAAAACAGTGTGATCCAGTCGCTTGGATTCTTCTGTTTCCTGGCGGCAATAATCCTTGGCGGGACGAGTGCGGGATCCATGATCCGTCTCGGATTCTTCAGCGACGGAATGCCCGGCGGGGACTGCCGGATTACTTGCGGTAGTAATTGTTGACCTTCTCGCCGACATCCTGGAACGAGATGTCCTGCTCAAAGATGCTCTTGAAGTGGGCGATGGCTTCTTCGCCGCGATCGTTGTCCTCCAGGATGCTGCCAAGGGTATAGAGGAGTTCCTTGCGGTCTTCGTCCATTTCGGAGTTCTTGTCTACCTCCTTCTGCAGAGCGTTGATCGCCAGGTCGATCATTTCCACGGAAGCAAAACACTTGGCAAGATAGAGAACCGCCTTGCGATGCAGCCGCGGGAATTTCTGGACGTGTTGAAGTTCCTTGATGGCGTTCTGAAAATCCCCGCGAGCATGCAGGGCCATGCCGTATTCAAAACGGGCATCCATGTCCGTCGGATAACGTTCAACGCGGGCTTCAAGGCTTTCGAAAACAAACTGATCGCGGGCTTCCTCCAGATCCCGTTTCTGGACCTCGTAATCCTCCTGAGCAGGATCGAGCTCCTCAACCACCTGATTGTAGCGCTTCAGCGTGACATCTGCGATCCGCTTCTCCGCTGCGGAATCCATGGCGTCAGGAACCTCACGCAGGTGATTGTAGTATTCCAACGCCCGGTAATAGTTCCCCAGTTGGGTGTAGATATCCGCGATGTCCTTGACGAGCTTGATGTTCTCGTTCTCGGTTTCAAATCGCCGCTCGTATTCCTGCAGGAGATTGTTGAGCGTTTCCTCGTCCTTGTAGCCTTTCTGCTCCTGCTCAAGGATCTTGGCCTCGGAATCATCCTTGAGGCTCTTGCGAAAGGTTGCCCCGGCATCACCCTTCTCGTATCCGCCCCGATTCATCGTCCGCCGTGCGGAAATGTTCTTCGCGGCCATCATCAGGTCCTGATCACTGGGATGATGCTTACAGAGGACCGCATAGATCTGTTCGCCCTTCTCCGGTTGATCCAGATCGCAGTAGAGATCCGCCAGCTTTGAATTCGCCTGAATGTCGTCCGGCGCCAGCTTGTGCACCATGATCAGCGTCTTGAGCTTGGTCTGGGTAAACTCCGCCTTCTCGGCGGCATCGGCGGAAATCTTGAGGGCGGTGACATTCTTGGGATCCGAGACCAGCATCAGCTCGGCTTCCTTCAGAGCCTCCAAGGGATCGTTGCTGAGCGCCAGTTGAGCCTTGGCG
>JAYPXF010000023.1:31408-32942 GCA_038154405.1 Verrucomicrobiales bacterium
ATCGAACATCCACATTTGCGGGATCCTTGTTCAACAGATCGGACAGCAATTCAATCGCGTAGTCGAAGTTTTCGCGTTTGATTGCCTGAACACCACGGTCGTAGTTGATCCGTAGGTTGCCGATGATGTCGGATGCCTTCTTTTCCGCCATGCGCGCCGAATTATTCAAATCCGATTACAAAAATCCATGCTTTTCCCGCTGTAATCAACCCTGCGGCACATCGGGAAAATTACCGATCTCAATCAAAAAATCCGCTTGAACCCGATCGACTCAATCCGCACATTACCGCTCCCGTTGCTCACGTGGCGGAATTGGCAGACGCGCTACCTTGAGGTGGTAGTGGGGTAACCCGTACAGGTTCAAGTCCTGTCGTGAGCACCATCCTTCCTCTTTCAATTTCCTTGTTTTACTGCAACTCAGCAATCAATCGGCCGGCTTGTGGACCGACCGCTCCCCCGTGGGCTGGAAAGAGAAAATCGATATCCGCAAGTCCTTGTAGCGCGTCACGCAATGTTCGCCGATCCGAGCAGTATTTGTCAGGAAGAACCTCTAATCCCCGCCCGGGCAGATTCACAACGGCATCTCCGCCAAAGGCCAACCGACCGCCGGCGAAGACATAGGCGACCTCACCCGCCGGGCCTCCATCCAGAGCCCGCCACTCGAATCCACCGAAGTTCCGCGCTCCCGCATCTAGGTTGGTGACGTCATTGAAGCCGGCAGGCTGCAAGGCAAACACTTCGGCATCGCAGTCCCGTCGCCAACAATCAGTCGCGCGATAATGGTTCTCGGAGGTCAGAAAGATCCGGATCTTCCCCAAAGCGCCCTGCAGATTTCGTCGTGATCGTTCGCCCAGACCGATCGGATCGAATACGTTGAGAATACCGGCGTAGCTCAGCGCATGAGACGTGAGTTCCACACGATGATGTGGCGAGTAGGCCCTCCAGCGAAACACGTCCGGATGGATTTCTTCCACTGACTCCGCTATTGGAACCTCATTCACGGCGCGGTAGCGGGCCTGCCGTTGTCTCCCGGTCCAAGTTCCAGCAGAAACGGGACGGCGGACTCCGCCCATTCATCCGCCTTGGGATACGCGGAAGCCGAACTCCCGAAACAGCTCTGCAGCATTTCCGTGTTGATGACGCCGGGATTGAGCGGCACCACGGCCATTCCGGACGGCACTTCCTGGGCCATGGCCTGACTCAGTCCTTCGATCGCCCATTTCGTGGCGCAGTAGGGAGCGACTTCTGAACTGGTTGAGCGCCCCCAGCCGGAACTAAAATTCACGATCACACCCCGGTTTTCTTCAATCATGGCCGGGGCAAAATGCCGGACCACATTCGCCGTGCCCTTGATGTTCACGTCGATAACATCGTCAAACTCGGCGGCCGGAACTTCCCAGAGATTCGCGTTCTCGTTGATCAACGCCGCATTGTTCAAGACCAGATCAGGTTTACCGAACGAGTCGATAATTTCGGGTGCCCACTCGGCACCCGCAGCATCATCGGCCACCTCCACCTCCGAGAAGGCGTGCGC
>JAYPXF010000023.1:32952-34888 GCA_038154405.1 Verrucomicrobiales bacterium
ATTTGCTTTCCAAAAGGAACACGAGTCAGTACTGAACCAGCATCTTTGTGTAATTTTGTGTAAATCGGATTAGTTATGAGTTCATTAAAGTATTTAGATAATGCTCCAACATTTTTAGCGATTGACCATTCGTTGTCATTGAGGATCAGTATGAGTCGTTTAGTATTTTGTGAAAAATTTTTTTGATCTTAGAGTTTTATTCCGCAGGTGAAATCAGCATCAACAGCAACAACCACCTCCCAGAAAGAATCCTAAGGAAGGCGTTCATTCAATTCCGTCACCGCCACAGCGGAGCGACCGCATCCGACTACGGTATGCCCAAGCGCAACGAATTTCTCCGCCATCGCCCGACCGAGACCGCGCGAAACACCTGTAATGACCACCAGCTTGCCCATGCCGCAGCCTATTGTTCCGGGGAGCCTGAGCGCCAATCAATATTCATGGAATAATCCCCCCCCCTATTCTATCCTGTCTCCATCAATGAATCGCTTCGATGCCAAACTGAATGAGCATGGACTGCTGTTGCGCCGTTCCGGCATCGAGATCCTGCAACTTAACGTCGGACGCAAATGCAATCAGGCCTGTCGGCATTGTCACGTGGACGCCGCACCTTGGCGGACCGAGATGATGAGCGAGGAAACCGCGCAACGGATCACCGATTGGGTTCGGGTGAATCGGCCCTCCACGATTGACATCACGGGTGGAGCTCCCGAACTGAGCGAGTTTTTCCGCCCTCTTGTTGAACTTGGATCGGAAATCGGCGCCAAGGTGATTGACCGCAACAACCTGACGATCATCGAAGAACCCGGCTACGAGGACCTGCCGAAGTTCCTTGCCAAACATGACGTTGAAGTGATCGCGTCGCTCCCGTGCTATTCCGCAGAGAATGTGAATCAACAGCGTGGCAACGGTGTCTTCGACAAGAGCATTGCGGCATTGAAGAGACTCAATGCCGTCGGCTACGGCGAGCGTCACCGCCTCCACCTGGTCTACAATCCTCTGGGCCCCAAACTGCCACCGCCGCAATCCGAACTGGAGTCGGATTACAAGGAGGCGCTCGAGTCGGAATTCGGAATCATCTTCAACAATCTGCTAACCATCACCAATCAACCCATTGCCCGGTTCGCCGAAGATCTTCGGAAGCAGGGCAAGTGGGATGAGTATCTCGATCTGCTCAGCAACAGCTTCAATCCATCGACGATCGACGGACTCATGTGTCGCAACACCATCAGCGTGGGTTACGAAGGCGAGATCTACGATTGCGACTTCAACCAGATGCTCGATCTGCAGATTCGCAACGGCAAACCGCTGAAACTGTGGGATCTTCACTCCGATGGAATCGGCGAAATCGATATTCAGACCGGCATTCACTGCCTGGCCTGCACTGCCGGATCCGGAAGCAGCTGCGGTGGCGCCTTGGCTTGATCCCCAATGGCGCGACGTCAGCTGAGAATATCCAGCGGATTCAGATCGTAGTCCGGAAAGATCTTGTTCATCCCCTTCCCGGCTCCGTGACGCTTGAGGACCGGCGCCAGCACATCGCGATAGTTGGTCACAACCGGGAGATCACCGGGACCTTCCAGCACATCGTCGCTGAGCCCGGGCCAATCGCCATGTATCTTTCCACCTTGGATGTCTTTGCCCAAGACGAACATCACGCCACCACGGCCGTGATCCGTACCGAAGGCCGAGTTCTCACTCACGCGTCGACCAAATTCGGTCAATACCAGGACGGTGACATTCTTCATGTCCTTGCCCAGATCCTGATGAAACGCGCCCAAACCGTCCCCCAGCCGGGTCATGCGCGGATTCATGATCGGGCCTTGCGAAAGGTGGGAATCCCAACCACCGTTATCAATGGTCACTGCTTCGACGCCGACTCGAGCCTTGATGAGACGGGCGGTCTGAGCCATCGCCTTGGCGAAAGGATCCCAGG
>JAYPXF010000023.1:34898-38309 GCA_038154405.1 Verrucomicrobiales bacterium
CAGGAATACTTGGCTCCGTTCGCCGGCTCGTAATCACCGTTCCGCAAATCGTCTACTCGTTCCAGCGCACGAAGCGTGTCCCGGGCAGGTTTCTCCAACAGACCACCGTGATCTGAGTAAAGTCGGGACAACGATTTTTGGACGCCTTCGTTCCCGGGCCCCAAGGTGAATTCGTTGATGGAACCCATCGCGGTGGCCGCGGGAGCACCACGTAGGGACTCGGGCATTCCCTTGCTCAACGCGATTGCGGCAAGCCCCCCATCCGCCGGACGGTCTTTGAAGCGCAGAAAACGGCCCAGCCATCCGCCGGCCGTCATGCCGCCATGCTCCATCAGGTCCTGCGCCTCGAAATGTGACCGGGTTTCATCTTCCGATCCGCACGCGTGAATCATGGCGAGATCCCCTTCATTCCACGCCGGCTCAAGTCCTTTGAGCAGTGAATTCAGGCGATAGAATTCATCCAGCTTGATCGAATCCTCCGTTCCCAGGGCGATCCGCGGTCGTGCCTTCCGATAGCCGTCATCGCCGAAGGGCGCGACCATGTTCAGACCATCAGCACCGCCACGCAGGAACACCACCACCAAGGCGCGTGGATCGTCTCCGTTGCTGCTCAGAATTGCCTCTTGGTCCGCCATGATCAGCACATTTGAAATCCGGGTGAGGCAAGCGCCAGAGCCAATGGTTCGTCACTGTCGCGCAGTTCCTCGATTTCGCTGCGTTCCGGTGTCCTGCCGAACAACGCAGCCGCCGCGTGACGTTTGGTCTCAAAACTGCGCCGCAGACTCTCCACATCCACTTTGGTTCCGTGAAGTTGCCCGGAAGCGAGACGTACGGCAAAGTTCCATCGCCAAAGCAGCGTCCCCAGCCAAGGACCGGCTTCCTCGGGATAACCGTCCGGAGTGGGATATTGAAACGGCGAGTGTCCCATGCGCATGAGGTAATCGGTGACACGCTTTCCGCCGTCCGTTTTCGCGTTGGTGGCACGCAGGGCGGAAACGACGAAATTGAACGGGCGTTTCAGCTTGCCGCCACGTGCGGCTTTGAACTCATCAGTGTGAAACAGGCTCCTCAGCGTCTGCCGGATATCCCCGTCCGTTTCCCGGAACCATTCTGCCACCGTCGCGACCGCGCTCGCGGGAGGCTCATCGGAAATGAAACGGCGGCACAGTTTGGTGGCGATATAGTTCGCGGTGTGCTCGTGAAGCGCAATGATTTCCAATACCCGATCCAGTTCAGCAGAACCGCGGCGTTTCTGTTCGTCCCAAGCCAGATCCTTGGAAAAGCCTTCGATCTTCTGTCCCAACACAACCTTGTCTTCACGGTCATGAAGGTGTGGTTTGAACTCGATCGAACCGATGGCAAACCGTGAACGTCCGGTTTCCTGAATCGTCCAGCCGGTCAGGCAACGAGCCACTTCCATCACGTCCTCCTGGGTGTAGCCGCTGTTCACACCCAGCGTGTGGAGCTCCAACAGCTCACGCGCATAGTTCTCGTTGGGCTTCTCGTCCGCCCTTTGTTTCCGATTCACCCGGCCATCCAGATACCAGAGCATCGCGGGACTGCGGGCGGAGGCTTTGAGCAGGTCCGGAAAATTGCCCAGCGCATGTTTGCGGACCACGTCGCGATCATCGGCGATCTTCAGCCATTTGCAGTCGCCCTTGGATGGATCGATGTTGAAGTGATCGGTCCAGAATTGAACCATTACTTCATAAAGTTGGCGTTCACTGTAAATCGCCCGCAACAGGGTCGCCTGCGTCAGTTCGCGCAGCAGAAGTTTCTCCTGGTATTCGAACAGCTCACCGATCGGCAGCGAAAGAGTTTCAAACTGACGGGCGGCATTGTGGCCCGCGGGATCGTCGATCGATTCGTGATCAAGTTGTTCCTCCACGAACGCGTAGAATGCCTCATCCTCGCTTTCTCCCAGCTGTTTAACCCGCTGGTAATCCCACGGCCGTGCCCCGAAGGTCAGACGATTGAGGGCATGGGAAACCAGATCGATCGATCGCTTGGTCGGCGAGAGATATGGCCCTTTTGGCGAATCTGGGACGTGTCGGCCAAAGAGTTCGATGCTCGGCAATTGGTTGCAACCGGCACCGATCGCCGCCGAAGCGAGGGCACCAGATTGCACAAACTTGCGTCGATCGATCTTCACGACATCTTCTGAGGTAGTTGAGTGGCCACTTCTTCAACCGCTTCGCTGACCAGCGACAATTCAGACTTGCCCGATTTGTCCTTTGGAGAGCGCTTCAGCATCACAATCAAAGCTGCCCCCGCTCCGCTGATCAACGTCCACCCGGTCAGAAAGAACCAACCCGCGAACGGGAGCAGATAACACAGCGTCAAAATGATACCACCCCGCATCGTTCTTCGCCACGGCGCGGTTTCGTCCAGATCAGAAGCCATCCCCGCCCCGATACGGGTCGCCAATCCGGCTGAACCGAACATGGCCAAGAACGTTGGAATTCCGAACAGGACAAGCGAAAACAACTGAATCGCAGGATTCTTGTCGGCTTTCTGAGCCAGGAATACTCCGAGAAGGATGAGCGGCCCGATGCTCACCAGTCCCAGAAAAGTCAGCATAATCGGACGACCGTACAATTCCCGGCAGCGCTCCACCTGCTTGGGGAAGAGCGCATAGCTGGCAATCCAGTGAGCCTGAAACACCAGCAATGTGGCGAGGATCAGGAGAACGATCTTCAATACGTCAGCCATTATCATAGGCGAGAATCAGGGATCTGAATTGGCAATGCGGGAGAAGGCAGGATTCCGCAATCAGCTTCCATCCGGCAACTGACCCGCAGGGCGAATTCCCGGACCTTTCTTCTTGAGGGAGCCATCTCCCAGATCGGCGTATGCGGCATCGGCATGAGCCAGCAGTTGTTTCGTAATGGCCGGATATCTGCCCGATACGTCGGTCGTTTCCGATATGTCCGCAATGAGGTCGTAGAGTTCGGGCTTCAGCACCTTGCCGCTGGAATACCGATTCGGGATTCCTCCAGTGCCGCCGGGCTTGCCGGCCATCGTCCGATAGGTGTGGGGCAAAACCAGTTTCCAGCGTCCGCTGATCACCGCCTGCAATTGATTGTTTCCGTAATAGATCCAATAGGCCTCCTGCGGAGAGATCGCTCCCTTCTGCGCCTGGAGCAGCCGCCAGATATTTTTGCCGTCAATCTTGTGCTTCGGCAACTCGCCGTCGATCAAGCCGGCAATCGTGGGTAGAATATCAATTGTCATGGCCGGTTCCGTCACCGTTTTGCCCGCGGGAATGCGACCTGGCCAACGCGCGATGAAGGGCACGCGCACGCCCCCTTCCCATGATGTCCCCTTTCCTTCGCGATGCGGTCCGGTCGAACCCGCATGATCACCATATGAGAGCCACGGTCCATTGTCCGAGGTGAAGATCACCAGAGT
>JAYPXF010000024.1:0-1598 GCA_038154405.1 Verrucomicrobiales bacterium
CATTGATGAGACCGAAACTGGGAGACTGAACACGTCCCTTGAAACCGCATCCTTGCGCAATTCCGCGGGCCAGTTGTGTCTTGCCCGTACCCAAATCCCCATCCAACGCAAACACCATGCCCTGACCGGCAGCACTTCCCCATTGTCGACCCAGAGCGACCGTTTCTTCCGGTGAATTGGTGATCGTCTCCGTCAATTTCCTTCTCCCTCAGTTCTTTGCGAAATGCGTGAAGCCCTCGACGGTAAGTTCCCGAATACCCGTCCGGTCCTTGATGCGCAGACCATCCCCTTCAACAATCTTGCCCACGCAACTCAGTTTCACATCCGGAAACTCCCGCTGCCAGCCGTCCAAAAGATTCACCGCTTCTGCCGCCACGATGGTGAACAGCAGTTCAAAATCCTCACCATCCGTCAGTGCCGCCAACAGCGGTGGTTTGCTCGAAATCTGATCGCGTGCACGACGCTTTGCAGAGCGACTGATGGGAACAGCCGTCTCCAGCAACTCCGCACCGACACCGCTCGCCCGGGCGATGTGCCGGAGGTCACCCGCCAACCCGTCACTCACATCAATCATGGAATGAACTTCAAACTCAGCGGCCAGCCATGAGGACTCCTTCAGTCTCGGCTCGAATTTCAGATGATGACCAGCCAACGAGCCCCCCAACTCCCCCGACACAAACACCGCGTCGCCAACCTGCGCGCCGGATCGAAGAATCGCCCTGCCCTTTTCCACCTCTCCCGTGAGCGCAATGTTGATGAACAGTCGATCGCCGTTGTTCGTGGTTTCGCCGCCGACCACGGATACGCCATGGGCCTTCGCCAGTTCATTCAATCCGGCATACACACCCTTGAGATAGCCCGGATCAAAGCCGTCTGGGAGTCCCAAGGTGATCAATGCATGCCTGGGGCTTCCCCCCATCGCCGCGATGTCGCTGAGACAGCGCGCCAGCGCCTTGCGACCGACCAACCGGGAATCCGTCTCCCGCTCAAAGTGGACGCCCTCCACCACCGCATCCGTCTTCAACAGAATCTCCCGATCGCCATCACCGTCCACCACCGCGCAGTCATCCCCCGGGCCGACGACAACTCCCTCACCGGTTGCCAACTCCGACGTCAAGGCGGCTATCAGTTCAAACTCATTCATGGTGCAGGTTGGAGGAATTGCATGATCTCCTCGCGAAAGACCAGCATTGCAAAATTGATGGCATTGAAACAACTGTGCGCGGCTATCGGCGCCATGAGATTTCCGGTGCGCTCATACAACCACACCAGGACCAATGCCAACAAGGTAAGCGGCAGTATCTTCAGCAGATTGTAGTGCACCACGGCAAACATCACGGACGTCCCCCACAACGCGACGCGGGGATATCCCCGTGTTTTGATGGTCGGATAAAAAACACCGCGAAACAGCAGTTCCTCCATCACCGGTGCCAGCACAATCGCCATGAACCCATAGAAGAACAAATGATCCGCCTGCACCGTCTGCTCGATGACGCGCACCACCTCCTGCACCTTCGGCGCTTCATTCTTCGGCGTGAGCAGCTTCGCTATCAGTCCTTGAAAACTCATCACCACCGGAGCCACGACCAGAGTGACAC
>JAYPXF010000024.1:1608-2869 GCA_038154405.1 Verrucomicrobiales bacterium
GAGTGACACCGGCGCCAAGACCGAGGCTGAGCAACCAGTTTCGTTTCAGGCCAAAACCATCGGACCAACCGATCCCCTCCAGTTTGAGCAACCAGGCCACACACAGGAAGCCTCCCAGGTTGAAGAAGATCACGTGAATGATCTGGGAGACCACCCGGCCGGCGCCGGTGGTCACCATTCCCTCCGTCATGACCGCCGCCTGAAACAGCATTCCCAGCGCCAGACAGACCATCAGCCCCGACAGCATCTGCAGCAGGTGTTCGATGTTCCATGGACGCGGATTCAGCACGATCAAAAGAGTAGGCAAATCGCCACAGGCGTTACGATGGAATTTTCCGATGACGTCCGGTGAATAACGCCTCCAAAATCCTGATTGAGCTATCTGGGCCGACGATTAACATCCCGGACATGCAACCTCTCCGGACTCTCATTCTCCTTGCCTGCTTTGCCGCCGTCTCCGCCGGCCATGCCGCCGAGGCCAAGATTCTGAAAGTTCTGCCCCACTTTCTCGACCTGAAGGGCCGTCATTCCCTCTCTCCCAGCCTCTTCGAACGCGATGCCTACCAGGCTCATCTGCGCACACATCCGGCAGAGGTATCCGGTCTTCGTTTTGACGTGCAGTGGAAAGCGAACCGGACCGGCAAGAAGAAACTGCGAATCAAACTCGAACTGCGCGGTGCGAAAGCCGGCGCCAAACCGGTCACCGTGGAACAGGACATCCAATTCAAAGGTCGCCTCTTCACCGCATGGGCGCGAGTGCCACTGTCCAAGGAAGCGTTCAATGCTCTAGGAGGAGTGAATGCCTGGCGTGCAACCCTTTGGGACGGAGAGAAACGGCTTTCAGAACTGAAGTCCTTCCTCTGGTAGCGACCGCCTCTGCGGACTACTCCAGGAAATTGAAGATGGCCAACCGTCCGCCGTCTTCCGGGGAGAGCAGGACTTTCAGGTCCTGGGTGATCTCCACTGCGTGCCCGTTGCGCAGATATTCCTGCTCGTCCACCAGTATCATGTCATCGCCGCTCTGGTTCACCATCCACCAACGATCCTGATAATAGCTGAAGTAGGCCTGCGGTTCGCGGTCGGTCTGCAGCGGACTCAGGTTTGAAAACACATGCCACTTGTACAGGTAACGGTTGTTCCAGATCGTCACCGAATGCTGCTCGTCGCTGTAGGCGCCCCCGCCCTTGTCACGAAAGAAATCCATGGTCGGCACCGCGGCACGCACCATGCGGTTGAGGCCGACGGCGCCTTGACTGCCGCC
>JAYPXF010000024.1:2879-11882 GCA_038154405.1 Verrucomicrobiales bacterium
GGTCCAGAGTCTTGGTGAGTGCCTTCTCCCATTCGCTCGCGGTGGCCCGCTGACAGGGATTGTGAAGTCCATGCACGAAGGTCTTCTCGAACATGTAATGCAGGTGCGGCCCCAACCGCTCTGCCGACACCGACAGGCCTTTCTTGGGGTAGTTGGACTTGTCGGTCGGATGCTCGATGTAGAGGGCTTTTTCCCCCATCCCGAGCAGTTCATCTTCTTCCGGATTCTTGCTGTGAATCTTCGGCCCCTGAAGCGGATGGCGCAACAGCAGCGTTTCGTAGATCAACACGGCCAATGCATGCAGATCGGTTTCGATCGCGGGCAAGGCCTTCCCGGTGATCACCTCGGGCGCGATGTATCCGGGCGTACCCAACACGCTCGGCGGAGCCAATCCCGGCACAACCAAGGAATCGATGTCGATCACACAGGCATCGCCATGTTTCGGGTCGATCAGCACATTGCTGTGCGACAGGTCGGAGTGAGCCAACCCGGCAAAGTGCAGACGGCGCACGGAACTGGCCATTATGGAACAACACTGAACGTAACGAAGAAAATCGCCTCGTTCATTGTCCGGGAGTAGCTTGCGGGATTTTTCACCGGTGAACCACCGGCCTTTCTTTTCCCGCACATTGCCGGTGCGATCCCGGAAGAAAAAATTGGGACGGTACGAGGGGCAGACCACGCCAAGCACGGGCGTCGAGAGATTGTGGCGTTTGATGAAGTCCGCCGGAATTCGTTTTTCGCCGTCCACGATCGCAACCGGCCAGCAGAAGTGCTTCATCCAATAATCCGACTGCGAACCGTTGATCGTTGGATTGTAGTCGCCGACGATCTTCTGCAGGCGATTGCGACGTTCGTAAGGATCATCCAGTTTACCGAAGAAGAATCCCACCACCTGCTGATGGTCCTTCGTGAAGAAGACGACTTTTTCACCACCTGAAGTGATCGGTTCCCGTTCGAAAACGATTTCCTTGCCGCAGGTTGTTCGCGCCTTGAGATACTCCATGACCGGATGGATCAGTACTGCACCGTGGAGGGATGACGATGCATCACGAGGATGGTGCGATCGTCGTTCTCACCGCGCTTTTCGAACTCCAGCCAATGCGCCAGCGCTCCGGCCGCCGCCTCCTCTGCAAACACCGCCTCCTGCTTCGGCTGCACCTTGAAACCATCCAACGGATCATCAACCCCCACGTGCCACTGGCGAAAGATGTCATCGGCCTTCTTGTCGATCGGGTAAAACGGATCCTCAATGCCGTCGGAACAAAGGAACATCGCTTCCACATTCTTCACGTCCGTGTGCACTTGGATGTTCCCGGCCTTCTCCACCGCGGCGCTGTCGGTGAGAAAACAGGAAACTTCGCCCGAAAACTCCCCCCCATCGGAATGGCCGAACTTCTTCACCGACTTGTCCTTCAGCAACAGGCTGATGGCTCCGTCACCAACCTGGTTGGAAAGCAAAAACTCGATCTCACCGACGTGGCAATGGATGATGGTGAGCAACGTCGCGCGAAAATCCTTGGGATTGAGTTCCGACTTCTCCGCCACCTCGACGGCATCCGTACGGGCCTGTTTCACCGACGCTGTCAGGAGTTTGCTCAATGCCTCTTCCAGCTTCTTGGCATCCTGCTTGTCCTCCTCCTTGAAGTCGCCGAATCCCTTGATGCACTCATCCACCACCGCGTGCACCGCGACGTGGGATCCGATCCGGCTGTACTTGCTGGAACCGGCGCCGTCCGCAACCACCAGCACGGTCAGTTCCGGAGTGCATCCGAAAGCAATCGCGTCCTCACGAAAACGGGAATCATGCGCCTGCTTGCGTCCACGTCGGGAGGCGCCTATCACCCGCCAATCGTCGGAGACAATTCGTTCAAATGCTTCGTGATCGAAATAGTTGTACCGCTCCAACGCGGGAAACTCCTTGGTCACCGCTTCCGGCGCCCAGGGTTCCTTCACCGGCAAGACCTTCCAGGTGGCCGCCTTCGGCAACGGTGCCGGCTGAGGAGCCGGACTGGGCTTTTCCGCTTCCAGCTTATCCTGAGGCTCGGCCGGCTTGGCATCCTTCTTTTCCGGCGGAACGAACTTGACCGGCTCGCCGCCGGATCCGCCGTCCTTGTCCTTGGCAGACAGGCCCAACAGTTCTTCCTTGGTGAGTATCTGGGTCTGCTCAACCTCGCCGGGCACCACCGGTGCATTCGCGCTGGACTTGAAGGGATTCTTTGGCCCTTTCTCCGGTTGCTCCGGTGGCTTTCCGCCAGCGGATGCGGAAGCAGCGGATTTTTCCGACGTCTTCTCAGCGCCCTTGTCTGGTTTGTATTCTTTCGTGATGGAAGCCTTTGTTGAGTCCGGGTGCTGGGCGGATCTTGGCTTCCCGACACTTTCCTTGCGAGCAGGTTTTGTGTCCTTCCGAACGGGATTCGGTTTGGTGTCCTTGCGGACAGGATTCGTCCGCGGTTTCTCCGGAACGGATTGAACTGATTTTTCCGTACCGGGATGTTCCGATCCGAAAAACCACTCTTTGAGACTCACGCGCCGTCGATCTGCTTAGGGGTGAATGATGATCTCGGGCGGTGGTGGCGGCAGAGCCACGCCTTCGGCCGGAGCGGCCGGATTCGCACCGATCTTCTGTGAGGTTTGCTTGATGGAGGCGGACACCCATTTGAAGAACTGCTTGAAGGCTTCAGGAGACATCTCCTTCATCACCAACACCGTCTCGGTCACCGCTTTGAGAATCTCGGGATCGGCCTGATCACCGCAGGCAACCGCGATGATGTTCCCGGGTCGATTGTTCTTCAACGAAGCCGCCGCTTCGTCCCAACGATCGGTCGGAGCACCATCCGTGAAAATGAAGATCAACGGCTTCCAATCACCCTTCTCTTCCTCACTCGTCTTGCGCACCTCGCGATCAAGGGCTTCTTCCAAAAGCGAAAGCGCGGCGCCAAATGCCGTCGTGCCACCCGCCTGGATCTCGGGCGGATTGAACTGGGTAATCTCCGTCAGCGGCACGATCTGTTGTGCGTTGCTGTCGAACGTGATTACGGAAAGATACGCGGATTCAACGGCGGAGGGATCTCCCATCAGCTCGCTGTGCAGGGCGCGGATGCCAGACTTCACGGACTCGATCGGAGCACCGTTCATGGAACCGGAGCAGTCAGCAAGGATGTAAACAGGAAGGCGACGAATGGACATGATTACCTTTGGTTTGAGCGGTTGATACGGGCGCGAATTGTGGGACCGACAAGCATTCGCGCAAGAATAAAAGGCCTGTGTGCGGCAGTTTGGAACCCCGGCAGCCCTTCATGGAGAACCGTTTCCGTTTGATGTTCCATCGCGCCATTGGTATTGCCTCTGCTCGCGGTCAATCTGGTTCGGTAGACGGGCGCACTCGCGGGTCCGTTACGAATATGTGAACGAAGATGTGCCGTGCGACATCTTGTGAACGAATCCAAACCGAAACCCGAACCGCCCGCGGGCATCAAGGAACCTCCCCACACCGTGGAGGGCATCATCAAGGAACTGGGGCCCGGCCTCATCGTTGCGGGCGCGGTCGTCGGTTCCGGCGAACTCATCGCCACGACGGCGACCGGAGCGGAAGCCGGTTTTCATCTGATGTGGCTGATCATCATCGGCTGTCTCATCAAGGTGTTCGTGCAGGTCGAAATGGGACGCTTTGCCATCTGCTCCGGCCAGACTTCACTGGAAGGCATGTCCAAAGTTCCCGGTCCCCGGATCGGTCCGGCGAACTGGGTGCTGTGGTTCTGGCTGGCCACCATCATCGTCACGACCGGCCAACTCGGGGGAATCGTCGGTGGCGTCGGCCAGGCACTTTCCATCAGCGCCCCCCTGACCGAACCAGGCAAGGAGTACAATCACATCGTTGATGCCAAGACCGAAACGCTGGTCTGGATGCAGAAATCACTGCGCGACAAGCCGATCACCTCGGACATGTCGGAGGGGGAAATCGAACGGCGTATCAAGGAGAAGGAAAGACTGCAGACCTTCGCCAAGATCTGGGCGGACAATGAAGACCGTATTCCGCAGCTGCAGCCCCAGGTGAAAGACCACTTCATCTGGGCCGGTATCATTGCGATTGTTTCCACCTTCCTCCTGGTATTCGGGCGGTACGGATTCATCCAGACCTTCGTGACAGTGCTGGTCGGGGCATTCACCGTGATGACGGTGGTCAATGTCGTCCTGCTGCAGATGAACCCGACGTTTGCGATGACGCCCGAAGAACTGGCGAGTGGATTCAGTTTTCAGATCCCGCCGGCAACCGACCGCGTATATCCGATGGCCACCGCGCTGGCGACCTTTGGCATCATCGGCGTGGCCGCGGGAGAAATGGTTTTCTATCCGTATTGGTGCCAAGAGAAAGGGTATGCACGGTTTGTGGGCCCGAATGACGGTTCCGGTGAATGGGTACGAAGAGCAAACGGCTGGATGCGCGTGCTTCGCTGGGATGCCTTCGGATCCATGTTCGTGTATACGATTTCCACGGTGGCATTCTACATGTTGGGCGCCGCGATCCTGAATCGTATTGGTCTCGTGCCCGAAAAGACCGACATGGTCCGCACCTTGGGGGTGATGTACGAGCCGGTGTTCGGGAACACCGCCCGCGGCATCTTTCTGGTCGGAGCCGTCGCCGTGCTCTACTCCACGTTCTTCGTCACCAACGCCAGCAAGGCACGCATGTGCACGGATGCGATGCGGCTGTTTCACCTGCGCGACGACACTGAGGAAGCCCGGATCAAGTGGCTGAAGATCTTTTGCGCCGCCTTTCCATTGGCTTGCTTCGCGGTGTATTATGCAATCCCGTTTCCCAAGCAATTGGTTCTCGCAGCCGGCGTCATGCAGGCCATCCTCCTTCCGGTCATGGCCTGCACGGCAATCTACTTCCGTTACAAGATGTGCGATCCGCGAATCCAGCCCGGCTGGAAGTGGGACTTGATGCTCTGGATCTCCGGATTGGGCATGCTCATCGCCGGCGGCTGGGCAGTCGCCACAAGACTGTTCCCTGCCGTCAAATCCTTCGGCTAGCCCAGCCCGCGAAACATTTAACTGATTTAACTGGTTTCCGCCGCGTCCCTTCGGAATAGTTTTTGATAATGACTTTGCTCGCAAAAGTTCTGCTGGCACTCGGATTCGGTCTGATCATTCTGGCGCTTATCTGATGAACCGACGCTTCCGATTACAGACCGACCCGGTTTTCCTCGGTGGCATCGCCCTGCTGATGATGAACGAGCTCATTCTGAAGCATCTTTTCGACAGCCCGTTCCAGCACGGATACTTCAACGATCTCCTGCTGATTCCCTGTGCCCTGCCCATCCTGCTGCGAATCCACGCGCACTTGGGGCTTCGCGATGAATCTCGTCCTCCTTCGACGGAGGAGATCGTCGGGCATCTGGCAATCTGGTGCGTATTGTTTGAACTGGCGGGCCCACGATTGACGAGACATTCGACGGGCGATGCCCTCGATGTGTTTGCCTATTGCGCGGGAGGAGCAATGGCGTGGTTGCTCTGGCGACAACCGCGATCCAATCTCTCGACCGGCGAGGCCACATGAATTTCGATCGGATCGCACCATTCTATCAGTTCATCGAATCGGTCTCGGGCGGCGCGCTTCCACAGCGATGCCGACTGACCCATTTCAACTTTCTCAAAGGCTGCTCCAACACCCTGCTGTTGGGTGAAGGCAATGGACGTTTTCTCTGCGAAATCCTCCGACGGTTTCCCGGAATGAAAGTGACCGTTGTCGATTCCAGCGCACGCATGCTGGAACTGGCGCAGAAGCGACTGGCCCGACATGGACATCCGGATACAAATATCACCTGGGTCAACCAGGACATCCGCGATTGGGAAGGTGGTGGCGCGCATTTCCACGCCATCGTGGCGAACTTCTTCTTCGACTGCTTCCGTCCGTTGGATCTCCAACGCATCATCCATGCGGTGGCCTGTCTGGCGGATGACGACGCGGTCTGGTTGGTGGCTGATTTTCAGCATCCCCGCCCCCTGCTCCGCCGCCTGCGGGCGAAGGCGATGCTCGCAGCGATGTATGCGTTCTTTCGCAAGACCACGCAACTGAATGCGCGAACGCTGACCGATCCGGATGAATATCTCGAGGACTCGGGCTTCGAGCTGAGGGAACGGCGAACCTACGACTGGGGATTGATGCAAGCCGACGTGTGGCAACACACCCACCCGGCCCGACCGGTCGCTCACTGACCGCCGGACTTGCGAACCTCTTCGATGATTCCCAACCTCGCGTCGTAGACGTACTTGTAGCCATCGCGTGGTGGCGGCACCTGGTCCACTCCGCCGTTGGCCCGGATGTCCACCCAGTTCGTCGGCATGCGGTTGTGCTGGTTCTTGAATTTCGTCAGCACCGCTTCACAAAACTCCGGTCCGAAATAGAATCCTTGATGAACCTCCACCTTGAACTTGCGGCCCGGTTCCTTCTTCGCGGCCGTCTTCGGTGCCGGTTTGGGAGCGGCTGACTGCTTGGCAGAATGCTCGGCAATGATTGAATCCGCCGCCTGCGTGGCCTCTTCCGACACCTGCTCATCGCGCCGCCCACGCCAGAGCGACAGGATGATGAGCAACGCCACGATCCCCCAGACGATGCGGCTCCGGAGCGCCATGTAGAGGAAGCTCAGGCCGATGAATACCGTGTCTTTGGATTTCTGGTCCATGTCCGTATCAGTTCAGTCGAAATGTCTGGCGTTCGCGGATCCAGGCCAAGTCCCGATCCCCGGCCTTCACGGGTGTCTTGTGCGGCCCAATGTTCCACGAGGAATGCCAGGCGATCCCCTTGGTGGTATCTTCCAACCAGCGTTTGTATTCCACGTGCCCATCGGCAAATGACAGGGTTCCGCCGTAGTTATGGGCGGTGGCCGGCGGGTGATGCCACTCGTCCTTCTGCATGTCCAGAATCATGAACGGGAAGCAGACGAACTTCTGATTGATGTCGGCAAAAACGAAATACTGGGTCGGCTCCGGGATATCCGCCGCGGTCGTAAATCTTGCATAGTTTGTATCAAACGCCCGATCGCTGTAGCAGCCCATGTATTGGTTCATCGCGTAGCTGCGAATCGCCTCCGTTCCCTCCACCTTCTCGCGATTGCTCGGACACTTGTAAATCTCCGGCTTCTTCAGATACGGGGCGAACGCAGCAAACTGTTCATCCATGAGAAAGCTGATGTCGGTCATCGCCGAGGTGTTCGGATGGCCCACGCCGGTCACCCACGGCACATATCGCTTGCCGCGCACGCGCCAGTGCCAGTTCGCCACCAGTTCGTCATTCCGGTCCACGGGATACTGCGCCCAGGTCGTAACCAGTTGCTTCTGATTGCTGATGCATTCGGTCTTCTGGCCCGAGGCTCGCGATCTTGTCACCGCCGCAAGAATCAGCCCCGCGAGAATGGCAATGATCGCAATCACCACCAACAGCTCGATCAATGAAAACCCCGTTCTCGCCTGCTCCCTGCAATCAACTTTTTGCGAATCAATCGTCATCAGATTTCTCTCCTGTCGCCCCGATCGCTTCCCCGTATCGACCGTGGAATTATCCCCAAAGTGTCGCGGCGAGAAAGTTCAAAATCCGGACACGAAAAAGCCGATCCCGAATGGGATCGGCTTTCCGAAAGATTGTATTGTTCTAGTCTACTTCCCGTTGTTGGCATCGTATTCGCCCAACGCACGAATCCAGATGTTGCGGAACCGCGTCGGATTGCCGTGATCCTGCAACACGATCTGCCCTTCGGGCGGATGCTGGTTGTTGTAGTTGCCCACGCGGCGGTGGCTCACCGCGCCGATGTATTCCTTGCGATTGTGCAGGACGACCCCGTTGTGAATCACCGTCACGCTGGCCTTCTTGGAAAGGCGACCGTCCTTGTCCCAACGGGCGGTTTCAAAAATGATGTCATAAGTCTGCCAGGCGCCAGGCTTGCGCGAGGCATTGAAGAGCGGCGGAAACTGGCCGTACATCGCCCCGGCCTGGCCGTCGGCGTATGATTTGTTGTTGTACGAATCCAGCACCTGGACCTCGTATTTGCCATAGATGATCACACCGCTGTTGCCGCGACCTTGGCTGCCGGATTCAACCTTGCCCGGCGTGGCGAATTCGAGATGCAGTTGGAAATCACCAAACTTGTCCTTGGTCGCGATGGTGCCGGACCGCGGGGCCACCTCCATGTAACCGTTCTCCACCTTCCACGCAGGCTTCTCACCGTTCTTCTGGTTCACCCACTTGCTAAGATCCGTGCCGTCAAACAGCACGATGGCATCGGACGGCGGCGGAGCCATGTCACTGAACTTTCCGCCAGGAGTGACCACGGACGGACGGGGACGGGCGTCGTCGTGAACGCGCCATTTTTGACCGGGAATAAAAGGCGTATCCGTGTATCCGGTCGGGTAGACCTTCTTCTTAGGCGCCGCCTTCTTGCCCTTGGCCTTCGCTTTTGCCGCAGGTTTCTTGTTCTTTTTCTTGTCCGCAGCCTCGGCGGAGACACCGGCGACCAACGCGACTGCAATCAACAGAATCAGCTTTTTCATGGGTGCGGGAGATCATTCAAATGCCCCATCAAAACGCAAGAGCGGAAATGGGGGGAGAATGGGTTGAAGGGCTTTTCAGTCCCGCGTCAGCTCCCCTCTTCAAGCGCCTAGCCCTTCAACCACTCAACGTCCCCGTTTAACCCTTGCACGCCCGGCCAATCCCGCTACAGTCCCGTGCCATGGCATTTTACAAAGCTACTTTAGTCTGGTTGTTGGTAATGGCGGCGATCGGTTGGGGATGCTATCAGACGGTACACCCGACCAATCCCAGCTGGACGCCGATTCTTTGTGTCATTGGAGCGTTCTGTGTTTTGGTCGCCTTCACCGGCTGCAAGGTGGACGAACCCGAAGAGCATCACTGATTTTTCGAGAATTCAATTCTCAAAGCAAAACGCCTCCCCGGTTTCCCGCGGAGGCGTTTTCTTTTGCTGAATTCAATCAGCGGAATATTAC
>JAYPXF010000024.1:11892-38223 GCA_038154405.1 Verrucomicrobiales bacterium
TGATCACTTGTTCGGCTGCGGTGTCGTGCGCAGGTAGGGCTTGATCTTGGTGAATCCCTTCGGGAACAGCTCGTTGGCCTCCTCGTCGGACAGGGTCGGGACCACGATACAGTCATCCCCATCCGTCCAGTTCACCGGGGTGGCGACCTTGTGCACCGAGGTCAGTTGCAGTGAGTCAATCACGCGCAGCAGCTCGACGAAATTGCGGCCACAGGAAGCCGGATAGGTGATGATGAGCTTCACGGTCTTGTCCGGACCGATGATGAACACCGAGCGAACCGTGGCGGTGGCATCGGCGTTCGGGTGGATCATGTCGTAGAGCTCGGCGACCTTGCGATCCGGATCAGCGATGATCGGGAAATTCATCGTGCAGCCCTGTGTCTCGTCAATGTCCTTGGACCAGCCTTTGTGATCTTCAAGAGGATCCACGCTGACGGCGGCGATCTTCACGTTGCGCTTCTGGAACTCGTCCTTCAGCTTCGCAGCCATGCCCAGCTCCGTGGTGCAGACCGGGGTGTAATCAGCCGGGTGAGAAAACAGGATTCCCCAACTGTCGCCGATCCATTCGTGCCAGTTGATGTTGCCTTCAGTCGTTTCAGCGCTGAAATCAGGTGCGGTATCTCCGAGACGTAGTGCCATAATGATTAGTTTGCTTTGATTCTAGTGTCTTCAGTTTACAGGGCCGCAGAAAATAGCCGGCCAGCCAAGCGTGGCAAGTGGTAAATGCGGGGCCGGCTTGCAACCCGATCGCCCCTCGTCCATTATCCCAACGAGTCCTCCTGATGTCCGAAGACCCGTCAATCGAGCCCCATAAACGAGACTACTCACTGCTCGTCATGGCCGCTCTCATCCTCCTACTCTGCGGCGGCCTGATACTTCGGAGGACGATCAACTCCGACTCTCCCAAGATCCCCCCCGGAAACAGCGAACCGATTGATGCGCCCCCGGCAGAACTCGCCGAAATGCGCCCCAGCGAGAATCCGGAGAACGGTTTTGTCGGGTCGGACAGCTGCCATGAGTGCCACACCGACGAGCACGCCACCTGGTTCGACACCTACCATCGCACCATGACCCAGGCTGCCGATCCGGCAACGATGATCGGTGATTTCAACAACCGCACGCTACGCATTCAAAGCACCAACGGCGTGAAACGATTCTTCCTGCGGGAAACCCCGCTGTACAAGTGGGTGGAATTTGTCAGCGACAATGAACTGCTTCCCGGACCGGAAGGCCGGCATGCCTCCTTTCCGATCGTCATGACCACCGGGTCGCACCACATGCAGCTCTATTGGATGGGCGTCGGTCCCGGTCGCACCATCGGTCTGCTTCCCTTCGCCTACCTGCGCGAAGAGCAACGCTGGATTCCGCGGCGATCCGCCTTCCTCAACTGGCCCGTACTGAACGTCTCCCTCGAAGCCGGCAACTGGGACAGCGCCTGCATACGTTGCCATACCACCGGCGGCCGGCCGAAGAAAATCACCGTCGACGGCATCACCCATTCAGATTCCTCCGTATCCGAATTCGGCATCTCCTGCGAATCCTGTCACGGCAAGGCGGAGGCACATGTGCGGGTCCGACGAGCGGCGAAAAATTCCGGCACAAAACCGACCCACGATCCGATCGTCAACCCCGAGACCATTTCACATGAACTTTCTTCACAAGTCTGCGGCAGCTGTCACGCCGCGATCATGTACCACAAGGACGGCATTCCTTACGAACCGGGCAAGACCTGGGATACCAATGTGTTTGAGTTGATGGACATCAACGACCGCACGAAGGATTATCTCACCAAGCACTATGGGGAGGTCGAATACTCCGAGGAAGACGTTGCCGAAACCGTGCAGGTGGTGATGGACGGAACGTTTTGGGCCGACGGCCAGACCCGCCTCGTCGGACGGGAATACACCGGTCTCCGCAAATCCGCCTGTCACTTGGAAGGAACGATTTCCTGCACGAGCTGCCACAAAATGCACAAGTCCCGGAGCGATTCGCGCTCCAAGGAAGAATGGACTGATGATCTGCTCAACGTCGGCATGCGGAGCGACAAAGCCTGTGTCCAATGCCATGACAGCGGTCAATACGCGACTGAGAAGCATACCCACCACAACGCCACGTCCACCGGCAGTCGCTGCATGAACTGCCACATGCCGCACACCAACTACGGTCTTCTCAAGGCTGCCCGCACTCATTCCATCAGCAGTCCCAGCGTGCGCGAAACCCTCGAGACGTCACGCCCCAATGCGTGCAATCTCTGTCACCTCGACAAGACCATGTCCTGGACGGCGAATCACTTGAAAGATTGGTACGACATGGATTCCCCAAAACTCGAAAAGCCATGGACGGATACTGCCGCATCGATCGTGGGCGCACTGCGCGGAGACGCCAGCGTCCGGGCATTGACCGCTTGGCACTACGGATGGAAACCCGCCCAGGATGCTTCCGACGCCGGGCAATGGGGACCACCAATCCTCACTCTCTTGATGGATGATCATTACGACGCGGTCCGGTTCATCGCCAATCGTTCACTCAAGAGCATGCCCGGATATCAGGACGTCGGTTTTGATTTTCTGGCACCGAGGAACGAACGACATGGTGTGATCCGCGCAATTATGGGCCGCTGGAGCGAACGACTGCCGACCAGGCTTGCCAATCGCGCAGAAATCCTGATTACCGCCGATGGAAACATCGACACCAAGGCCGTCGATGCACACATCGCCAAACGGGACAACCGGGTGGTTTCCATCCATGAATAGCCGGTTGGGATTGAATTCCCTCCCGTCTTCCCGCAACGTCTGTTCCTGATGAATCTCGCCACGGCAATCCGACGGATCCAGACCGCGCTCTTCGACATCGATGCCCGATTCGGAACCGTCGCCTTCGACGAATGGTTCCTGGTTTCTCTGGTCGGACTGGATCGCACCGTCCTGCACTATTCGGGGCCCCGGTATGAACACGATGCGGACGAGTTCATCGAGAACATCCGTCCGATGGCCCGCGAATTGATCGAGCATCGCCATCGGGTCGGCAACGTTGACTTTGCACCGGACGGCATCGGTCCCGGATTCGACGCGATGATCACGCTGGGCCTCGGCTACTACGCGATTCTGAACGACACCACCGGCTCCACCGAGGATCTGCAGCAACATCAGGAATGGAAATCCATGGAAAGTCGACTGATCGAAGCGGGCGCAGGTTTCCGCGAAGATCCGCTTACCATCGAAGGCCAATCCAGCGCCATCACGGCACCCTGAACGAACGACGCGTCACACCCGGATCAGTTTCCGCCGTGTTGACATCCCGTTCAAACGGCCGGCCGGGTCCGTTGCCTCCCAGATCCTCCAGCCATTGATCGACACACAGCTGATATCGACCCGGTTCCCAATTCCGGTCCGGTTTGAACCGCCATTCCCGTTCCCCTTCAGCAAGCTGCACGAAACCCTTCACCCGCCGGCCGCGAGCATCTTCAATCCATTGATGCCGTTTCCACAGCACGTGATCAAAACTCTCAGATGCCGACACCTGAAGCTCCCTCCTGCTCCCAGCCATCGGAATCTCCATTTTCCAGTCGCCCGGTGCGGGCGCGGAGCGATCCTCGGGAATCGCACGAAAACGGTGGCTATAGGCCTTCTTCAGAGCCGCTCCCGACATGGCCTGGACGCGTTCGTCCACCACGAGTTGATATTCCTCACCCGCCCGCAACACAGCCCCGGTCATCTGCCGCAAACTCACTCCACGCTTGATGCGGCCCGGGTGAATCCAGAGCGTCAATCGCCGGGCATCAGCATCCCACAATTCCACCTGCCGCCAAGGTGCCTCCACCGTGCGTCCTTTCGAGTCCACGATGCGTATCAGGTCAAACACCTCCCGTCCTTCCCGCATCGGTTCGCTGAAGTAGATGTAGAACTTCAGCAGATTGGCCGGGATGGCTTTTGCAGTCGGGTAAACGGCCAATACTTTCGGAGGATCCGGTTGCTCGGTGCGCCGAGGAATTCGATACTTCCGCTCCGCCAAATCACGCCTCCCTTCTGTCAATCGGGCCAGGTATACCTCCCCGCGCTTCAGCGAAACACTCGGTTGAAAACTCAACTTCTTTCCGCGTCGTGTGGATCGACCGAACATCGCAGGGCCCAGCCCACCTGATGCGGGATCCATCCGGTGCAGTGACAGCATCGCTGCTGCGGGAGCTGGATGGGCGTCAATTCGGACGCGGGCGGGAGAGTTTGTATCCGCGACAAACTGAAGCGTCACCGCCGCCGCGACTGCCAACGCGTTGGTCACGGCAATTGCAGAACCACGAGGTCGACATCCTTCTCCGTCTTGCGCCAGGCAATGGCTGAATCGTCGTTCAGGCGATCCATCTGGGTCACGCCATGAAACGCTTCGACCAGCTCGATCTTTTCCGTGATCGGTTCATAGCCCTTCAGTCTCCGCGTCGCCTTCTCATTGACCTGGTCATCGCCCGCCAACAGATCCCGGTCAAACCGCGCCGCCCAATAGGGACTTGGACCAAACGGTTTCCGTTTATGATGAAACCGCAGCGTATTGGCCAGTACGCTTGCCTTGCCATTCTTCGAATAGGCGAACATGTCCAACGGACGGTTCCCCGATCCCAGTTCGATCATGCTGATCCCCTTCACCTTGCCACCCGGCTTGATGTCGGAGACGGGATACTTCACCACCGGCGTGCAACTGAATGCACCGATGATGTAGTGCTCCCCGTTTTCCTCAAACGGAATCAGAACACTCATTGGTGCCTTCGTTTCCCACTTGCGATGCGATACGTGGTACGATTCCGCCGTCGCCAACTGCCCGCTCTTGCCGTGCACGAGCGAGCCTTCGGTCGCAAAGATCTTCGAACGGAATTCCTCATTGCACCTCGCGGCCGCCACCAATCGATCACCGGCCCAAGCCAGATCAGTCACCAGACTGACAGGTGTCGAGTCACCCTTGGGCAACGGCACCTGGGCATAATGAACATCCTCAAGGTCAAACTGAGCAATCTCACCCGTCGGCGATACCGTGACAAAGAAATATGCCTTGGTGTCCTGCCGACGCGCCACCACATAGAGGCGCCCTGAATCCGGATTCACCGCCATGTCCAACAGCGCGACATCCTTCGTGCCAACTCCGAGGCGACCTGCCACCTCGCCGGCAAAACCCTTGATCTCCTTGAATTTCTTCCCGGGTCTGGCCCGATCACCGGTCTTCACCGCCACGATCTGCTGTTTGGCCCCGTCGCCGATCAGCAACACACCTCCCGGAGCAAATCCGATCACATCGACCTTGGATAAACTGGGAGTGCCCTTCGTACTCTTGGCAATCACCTGCGCCGACTTGATAGACAATGGAAGCGAGCACAAGGCTCCGACGAGAAACAGGGTATGGAACTTGATCATATGCGACTATCAGGATTGGTGCGGATGCTAGCCCCATCCGTAACCCTGGTAAATGGCGGAATCCGCTGACCTCAGAGCCGCGCGCCGGGCTTGGGCCGAAGCAGAAGAGACACCTTGAGACCGGAACCGAAAGTACGGTTTTCCAACAGCATGATACCCCCGTGCAGCTCCACAAGCTTCTTCGCCACGGTAAGCCCAAGTCCGGAACCGGCCCCGGTATGCCGCCCCTTGTAGAACGGATCAAAAGCACGCTGAAGTTCCTCCTCGTTCATGCCCGGACCGTTGTCTTCCAATTCGATACAGGCCGCCACTTCGCCTTCGTGCAATCGCGCACCAATACGGCTGTCCTCAATCGAATTGTCCGATGCCACCTTGCGGGCGCCGATCCGGATGACCAGTTTGCCGCCTTCCTGCACAGCCTGCATCGCGTTCAGCACGATGCTCAACAAGACCTGCTTCAGTTCCTCCCGCGCCACCAGGGCCGGTGGACATTTTCCTTCGGGTTTCACCTCCACTGTCAATCCGGCCATGGAGACGCCATCTCGTACGAGCGAAACAGTTTCTTCCGCTATCTCCCGCAGATCCGCCGGTCCCAACTTAAGTCGACTGCTGCTCGAACTGGCAATCAACTGGCTCACAATTCCATCGGCATCACGAAAGGCGTTCTCCATGTTCTCAACGATACCCTCCAGCTTGACCTCATCTGCGCCACCGGTCTTCAGGTCGGTCAACCCGGCGCGGATCTGCGCCATTGGGCGACGAATCTCCTTCGCGAAACCACCGGCCAAGTGCACCACGCTTTCCATCTTCGCCATGTGCACCAGAGAACGATGGGAATCGCGAAGCGCCAGATGCATTCCCCGCAATGCCAGGTGAGCATCCATGCGGGCACGCAATACGCCGAAATCTACCGGCTTGAGAACGTAGTCATTGGCGCCCCCCTCCAAGGCGTCGACCATGTAGCCACTATCATCCCGTCCGGTGACCATGATGACCGGCAATTCGATGGCCGTATGCTTCTCCCTGATCGCCTTCAGGGTTTCAAAACCGCTGAAGTCCGGCATCTCCACGTCGAGCAACACCAATTCCACGGGACGAATGGATCCATCTCCTTCTCCCTGGGTCTGAGCAAGCAATTCCAGCGCGGCCTTGCCGGAGTTTCTGATCTGCACTTCAAACCCCTCGATCGTCATCTTGCGCCGCATCAGATCCGACAACACCGGATCGTCATCCACCGCCAATATGTTGGAACCGCCAATATTGTCCATCTCACTGACCTGCAAAAGGCCCGGGCATGCTGTTGGCATGCTCCCAAAAAGTCCAATTGATTCGGTGATTCCGGTTGTCGGGAAGCGCGATGAGGTCCACACAACCGCCATCCTTCGGCGGTCCCGTAACGGGTCGTCTCAGACCGCCAAACAGCGTCGCTATTGGAAAGGTTGAAACAAGATCACGACGATATCGGATTCAGGGAATCTGCTGAATCCGGTACATCAGCCGGCTGTTGTCTTTCAGGGCGTCCGGATGCACGAACTCGATCTGCGCGTTCTGCGGAGCGACGATATTCGTAAGGATGAACCAAGGACACTTCGGCATCGAGGAATACTGCACCTGATAACGCTCACCCGGCACCACTTCGAGACCGAATCCAAAGGTGTCAGTGCCCTTCAATTGGGCCGGAGTCGGCAGCGATTTCAGCTGCAGCGGTTCGGTCGTCTGCAGGAGATTCCCGGCGGGCACGGTGACCACCGCCGTGTAGGAGATGTTGGTTTCCCCGTTGTTCACGATCCCGAAGTACCAGTCACCAATCAGGTTCTGGTCGTTGGCGTTCGTGCGTACGACCGTCATCTTCCGTGGCGCCGTGGATGCCGCACTGCTTGCGGTAAGCGTCGACAACAATGGCGGCGCTCCCTTTCTGACCAGCAGATCACCACTACCGGACAAACCGGTCACCTCGAACACCACGCCCTTCTTGGGACTGGTGACCGGAAGTTTGTAGACTTCCGTCGGAGCGTTGCCGACCACGGTCGTGCCCGAAACACTCTGTCCACTGACCACCGGCGTGATCACGTAGGGGACACCCGTCAGGGAGGAAGCCCGCACAGAGAAGTCCACCGGATTCTGCGAGACATTCTGAACGCCCAGATACCAGGTCCCGGGGGTCAGCGCGTTGGTCGAATTGGCATCCGGAACGAGGAAGATCGTCTCGTTACCTGAATCCTTGTGCATGCTTCGATAATCAAAGGCACTCGTCGAAGGCGGTGCTCCGGCGCCGTGGTTCTTCCGCAAGAAAAGATTCACGTGCGGTGAACCGGAGGTCAGCTCAAATCTTGCCCCCGTAGCCGTCGCCGGTACTTCAAACGTGTAGAACGAGAATCCCGGCCCAGCCGACACCGTACCGTTCGTGATCACGCCATTCTCCAACAGCGGCAACACTGTCACCGGTGGCAGATCTCCGTCGCCCTGGAAACTGATCCGGAAATCATTGTTGAATGATTCGATGCCGTTGCGGACCGCGATGTAATACGTGCCGACCCGCAGATTGCCGCCGTTGGAATTCGTCAGCACAAAGCTGCCGCCACCGCCATTCTCGAACAACACTTCCCCGGATTTCTCAAAATTCGGCAACCCATTGGAGCTCACCGCCGCCGAGATGCTTCCGGCACTGTTGATATTCAACTTCATGCTGGTCTGACCGGGCAGTACTTCAAACCGGTAGTATTTCGTCGCAGTCGACAACAGGGTTCCGGTGAAGCCGGTAGAGGTATCGAGGAACACGGATGGTATCCCCAACGCGGCGAATGTCATGTTGAGATTCCAATATCGGAGCTTGGGGGTTGTCGGACCACCGTTCCCGACCCGGGTGTCCCAGACCCGCAAGGTCCAATCCCGGTTGGTGATGTTGCCGTTGACGTACCAGCTGGGTTCTGCCTCGAACACATCCAGACTTTCTTCGGCATAATAGTAGTTCCGGACACGATAGTGATGGATATCGCAAGTTTGCACACCCGCAGAACTCGCCTCCACCAGGACATAAATGTCCTTGTCGTCAGTAGCGATGCCCTTGCCTCGCTCATTGGCAGTTCCCATACCATTGTCACCCGGGGTGGTTGTGGAAACCAAGGTCAGGGTATCGGTGTCAATTTCAGCCAGGATGGCATCCGTGGAATTGTCCGCATTGGTCCGAGTACCAACGGCGTAGATGCGGTCCGGATTCTGCATCACCAGGATGTCATCGAACGTTTCTTCAGGTGATCCTGCGACTTTTCCGAAATCATAGTTTGCACTCAGGAGCAGGTTTCCAAAACGGTCATATTTCTGGATCATGGCCGAACTCTGACCACTACCCAGGCGATGTCTGCCGACTGCATAAATGTTCGTTCGCGACACCTGCACCGCCGTGAATTCCCCGTCAAATGCGGTCGCTTCCTTCACCCACAAGAGACAGCCTTGATCATCGTAGGCCCAGATCATCGGTTTTGAGGTGGTTCCGGCTGCCGTGGTGTTGCTGTAACCGACGGCGAAGATGTTGGTTCCGCCCAATACATCCACATCCAATCCAGCAGATCCAAAGGTTCCCGACAAGCCCGGTTTCTCGATATACGCCACGGGCTGCTGGTAACCGGTTCCTCCCGACGTAACCGTGATGCCGGTGACATGTCCCTCGGTCGGATGAATGGCGGCCGTCGCCGTCGCCTGGACTGTTGCCTGCGAATGCAGATCAACGATGGTCACCGTAGGCGCGGCAGCGTAGTTCGTTCCGGGGCAGTAGACATCGAACCCGGTGATCGCACCGCCGGAATGCTGGACGGTCGCTCCGGCTCCCACCTGTTCGGTTGCCGTCCACAACGCCAAACCGTCATGTGTCACCTTCGAGAGAAAGAACTTTTCATCGGTCTTGGCCAGATCGAACTGGGCAGATCCGGTCACATAAATGTAATTCGTACCGCTGAACACGTTCGTGACATCGGTCGAGCTCTCATCACCCAAACCTTCGAATCCCGTCTCGAACTGGGTCGCCATTCCGAATAGGCGATCATCTCCCGCGACTCCATAAGGATTGTTCGTGATCGCCCGGGAAAGCGCTATGGCACCATCTTCTCCCGCACCACCGGCAATCGGCCCACTCGGATGGAAACCGACCACGATCGACTTGTTCTTAACCGGAGAAGGCGTAGTCGCCGTGTAGGTCACGCTGTTGAGATCCCAAGCCGTGCCAGGATGGGTGTTGCCACCCTGATTGATCACCAACCTGACGAACGAATCGTTTCCGGAAAACGGGACGTTGTAGGTGACACCTGGCGAGTTCCCGATTCCCGGCCAATCCTCACTCGGCGGACTCTGGACGACGCCTTCATAATACACATGGAAATGATCAGGCACGGTGTAAGTGTTCAGATTGAAATGGAAGGTGCCATCCGTAAAACCGGTATCCACATCCAGCCGATGTTCGTTGGTAAATCCGCGCCCTGTAGGCAAGACCGGGAAGTAGTCCTTGTTCGTCACGGCAACCATGAACACGCCCTGAGTCGTGGCCACGACATCCTGAAACACAATTATGTCACTCTGATTGCCGGACGTCAGCGAATCATCTCCCCAGATTGTCATCCAATTGGTGGGCATGGTATTGTTGGTCAACGGCAGCGGATAGTTGAGCAGCAAACCATAGTTGTTCTGCGGCATGGCCGAATTGACCCGATGGGATCCGGAAATGTAGATCGAGTTGCCGGGAATGGAGATTGACTCCGGCTGCAAATGATCCGCTGTGACCACCCGGTTGGAGGTCAGCAATCGCGGCGGAGAAACGATGTTGGTGAACTGATTCGTGATCCATTTGACTTCAACCAGATTGGTGAAGTGATGCATGTCTCCTGCGTTGGGGGTGTCAGTGATCACCGCTGTGTTGAGATTCGTGTGCTCACTGAAGTTGGCGTACAGATTCGTCCGGTTCGTAGCGCCACGGTTTTCAAACAGCAGCGCCTTTTTGCCACTCGGTGCTATGAGATGTATCACAAGGTCCGACGGTCGTGGATGGTCGATCCCCACACCTACGTCCAAGTCCACAATGGTGCGCCAATCTGGGACGGAGATCAGGAAATTCGTCGCGCCGTTGTCCACCAGATCATGATCCAGCAGGGACTCGTAGCCAAAGAAGCCTCCGATCGCCATGTTGTGTTCCAGCACAAACTTCAGCGTCAATGTATGCTTGGTGGAGGTGTTGTTGATCACCCGGGCAAACCACGGGC
Organism: Verrucomicrobiales bacterium; assembly: GCA_038154405.1. Lineage (GTDB taxonomy): Bacteria > Verrucomicrobiota > Verrucomicrobiia > Limisphaerales > JAYPXF01. Next base: position 22,535 of record JAYPXF010000024.1, read on the forward strand.
CGACAGTGAGAGGCCTGGGTGTGGTGTTGTGATTTACCTGAATAGATCCCGCAGATGTTGTCGGCGCCAAGAGTTTGTAGATGTTCGTATCTGCGGTGCGATTCGTCACGGCATAGTTTGTGCCGTTGACATTCGTGAAATAGGCATTTGTGAAGAATGCCGCCTGCGGGACTTGATTGTAGCCGAGCAACAGATCAATGCCTGGGTCCGAATTGGGCGCCCCGACGACGCTGACCAGCATGTTCGTAACCGTGAACGGCACGTACACCACGTCGACGAATGACTCTCCCGGATCGATATCGAAGGTGATTTCAACGTTGTTCCCATTCGTCTGGCGGCTGCGGTTTTGCCGGTCCCCGATAATCATGCCGGCTCTTTCGACCAACCCGGTGTGATTCAAAGCGTCATCGGTCACGTTCAAGATCCACAGACCAAGGGCGTCCTCCTCAAAAAAATCATCCAGCGTACCCGGGCCATCTGGCATCCGGCTCGCCGCTGCAACCCCATACGCGTTGGCATCAAAATACCGAGTTTGCTGCCCCGTGTAATTGGTGCTGGGTGGATGGTCGAAGACACTGCCGGCAAAGCTGTTGTTGTGATTCCACAGGTGCATCGTCCTCGCGTTGTGCGTAAGGGAAATTGACAGATCACCAAAGTTCTCATGAGCGACCGTGTTCGTGAAGTAGGGGCTCATGATGTTCGTCGAGATGGTGCAGATGCCGAACATCTGGACGCCACCCGGTGACGATGGCGATCCATCCGGTATGGACACAGGCGACGGAATGAATGCCCACTCGACCCGGTTGCTGCTGTCCCGCCGGGCAAATTCTTCAGATCTTGAGACTGCGAGGAATCCATAGCGCCCGCCCTGCTGGTCCTCCGACTTGACGCCCACGTAGAAGATCTCCCCCACCCGCGCGTCGTCGAACGCAATGACCTCAATCCCCCCCCGGTTGGTGGATCTCTTGGTATTCGCATGCCACAGGACACCCGGAGCCAGATTCGTCAGGTCTGAAGCCTGATTTGGCAGGGGGTTCTGGTCCTGTCGGGTGACATAGATGTCGATATCGGCCTCATCGTTTCGTGCGCGACTCGCATTAGGAGGAAAGAAGGTGACGAACGCCACGTACTGGCCGGCATTGGTCAGCGGTGTCACAACGTTGGTGGAGCTGTTCGTGATACTGCCGGTAATGTTGGTGCTGGAGTTCGTGATCGGGCCCACATCCGTGTTGGTGAACACGTAGAAATTCCACTGGTTGGTGCTTCCATAGGCGTTGTTTGTGCCGTCACCGTTGAAGAGGAATGGATGGTTGGCCCCGACCACCTCCTCGGTGAGCGGGATACCGTTCAAAAGGCCGGTGGCCACCCGGTTGGTGACGTAGTCAAGGTTGCCTTGATGCTGCAGCGTGATCTGTTGACCCTGCACGGTGGAAACAACCAACGCGTAGTCCTGTTCGACCGCATTCGTGCTGTAGCCGACCGCATTGACGTTCACCCGTTTGCCCTTGATCTGGATCGTCAGATTCACCGCCCCACCGCCGGAATTGGTGAAAGGTCCGGGAATGAATACGTTCTCAATGTTGTTCACAAAGTCGTGTTCCACCACGACCGAGGCGTTGGTCGGATTGGGCTGGCCGACATCATTGAAATCGTTGCCAGAAGTGATGTTGTTGCCGATGAAAACCTCACCGTTGTTCTGGTTTGAGACAACGATATCCAGATCGTTCACCAGCTGCATGCTGGAAGCCGGATTACCAGGCGGATCGGTCCACGCCAGGGTGATCCGCACCGGAAAATCCTTGGCGCCACCATCGACCGTCAACTGGTAGGTGTTGACCTCACCCGTTTCCAGCCGGTTGGTCGTACCAAAAACGCCCTGATCCACGGCAACCACCTGCGCCTGTGCACTGCCTTGGGCATTGGTCAGAAACTTGAAGTCTGCCGGAATGCTGTTGGACAACAACGGCACTCCCCATCCCTGGTAGTTGATCTGGTTGTTCACCGCATAGTCATAGTCCGCAGAAGCCGGACGCGCGCCATTGATCAGCAGAGCCTTGTTGAGCGCGGGACTGTTCGTAACGGCGAGGTTGGTCGTGAAGAATTCCTGCATGAGGGCAAGCATTCCGCTCACCACCGGAGCCGACATGCTGGTGCCGGATTCATAGCGCAACTGGGTCTTGCCGATCGTCTGGTCCACTATGGTACGGTTGGTTGCCGGATAGTTGCTCGCCGACAGCGAGAGTATCCAAGTGCCAGGCGTGACCAGGTCCGGTTTGAAGCGTCCATTGTCCCCCTCCAATCCGATCCCGACATTTCCACGGCTCGAAAAGTCCGCCACCTGCGAATCGGAATCAGACTCCGGAAAAGCCGTTGGAAAGTTGGTGTTCGACGGGATATTGCGTTGACTCTCGATCGAGCCGACGGAGATCACGTTCTTCGCCGTCGCAGGGCTTTCAATGGAATCGCTCACCCCACCCTGCCCCAGGGTCGTCCCAAAGCCGCTGTTACCGGCGGCGAAAACGTAGTTGATCTGCTGGTCGCCTTCCCAATGCGGCATCGAATCCCGTACCGCACCATCGTAAATTGCCGACAGGATGTTGTATTCCTGCAAAGACGTCCCCCAACTGTTGTTCACCACATAGATATTGGTGCGCCGTGCCTGATTCGTGATCACCTGAAAGTCCGACCACGGCGGAGTCACCAACACGGTGATGTTGGTCTCCGTGTAATTCGATCCGGTCCAGATGTTCGTGGTGTAGTTCGTGACCAGGCTTCCGCCGCTGATGGCGTAAGACTCAATGACATCCACCTGAGGAACAAACGCGGCCAACCGACCGCCGTTCGTCAGCACGGCAGTGTAGAAGGCATTTTCACCTGGTGTCATTTGATCGAAATTCGTGACTCCACCGACCACATTCGTGATTCGTGTGACCGGCGTACTGTCGAGAATGGTGACAATCGGCGGCTGCTGATAACCGGCGGAGGCGTTGGTCACGTTGATCGCCACGATCGCATTCATGATCGACGGCCCGCCGCCGTAATTGGTTGTCCCCACGACCGCCACACCAGCGGCCGGAAGGATCGACAGTGAATACAGCTGGGACAACGGCGCCTTGCCGGCAAACGAAGAGCCGGCCGTGGAACCGTTGGTAAAGTTGGCGGGAATCGTGACACCAGAACTCGCAATGATGCCGGCCACGTGGGTTTCGTGCCCCGTCCCGTCATAGAGTGGGGAGTTGTTGTCGATGATCACGCGGTTCGCGAGATCGGGGTGCGTGATGTCAATGCCGCTGCCCGGCACGCCGACCACCACCCCGTTGCCGGTCAGCCCGTGGAGATTGGCCGTATCCGTGACGTTTGACGCCACCCCCACCCGCGTGCGGGTGAGATCGTTCAATGGCACCGCCGTCGCGTATGGTTCCACCAGCATCACTTCGGACACGTGCGCCAAAGCGACCAGATCCGCGTCTTTCAACCAGACATCCATCACACTGCCGAACGGATACTCGCCTTCCTTCACGATCTGCCCCCCCAACTCCTCGATCTTCTCCACCGCGCCATCTCGTCCACCAGGAAACACCCCCATCCGCAGAATTGAACCGTGATGCAGTTTCTCCCGCATGACGGCCTTGGGTAGCAGATCACCGCCGAGCTTGTAGTAGGGCTCGTAAGGCATTGCCGCGAAGACCTTCTGGGACTTGCGGATCTTGTCCAAAGCCTTCGCCGAGGCGTTCACCAGATATGCGTTGTGCGGAATGTAGCTGACGATCTCAGCACCCGCTTTTCGCAGCACGGTTCGGAAAGCATCGTCAATCACCCCGACGGACTGGACGATATAGGCATGCGGATCCCCGTCCGACTTCAAGTGCTTCGGGATTCCCAGATCATCCAACGAGCGGGTGGAATCGATCCGCGCATTTCGCAGCATGATGGATGTGTCGCTGCGAAACATTTCGGACGCAGTCTGGTCCGAATTGCTCAACCGATAGGGGAACTCCGGATCCCCCTTGATCGAGAGCAGTGCCGTCCTCCCCCCCTGGGCGTTGGCCGCAGCTTTCACGCGCTCCGATTCACGTTTCTGGATTTCATCCTGATTGACCACGGCGACGTCCGGCTGCGAAGAGTACGCACCCTGCTCGGCTCGACGGAGCGATCGCTCCTCATTCGCTTCGTTTGCGCGCCAACGCCAAACCACCGCAAGGACGGCGACAATCAGACAAATCCAGATCCACTTCTTCATGCAAGGCCTACAATCTTTTCCCCATTACCGAAACCATACCTTTCAACCCGCTCCGGCGACAATACAGCCATTCCCCGATCAACCAGCCGGTATACAATCGTTCTTGCCGCCGTTCTCCGCCGGTTCTGTGCCATATTCATAGTTTGCCCAACTCCTGGTAATTCTCCACCACCACCCGGGGAAAAACGGCGGCGGCGGCGGCGTTCGTGAGCGGCAGCAAGCCCGGTTCCGGGATGTTTTCGACCCGCAATACGGCCCGGGCCGAAGCCTCCCCGATCACCCGATAATTGGTCACCATCCCTTGGTAGCGACCGTTGTTCAATGGGAACAGGTAGACGGACTGCTCGGCCGGCGCCAAGGCCTGCCCGAAGGCGTAGATCACCACTTTGGGATGCCGTTCCAGCTTCATCAGCCCCAAGGTGTTCTGTGGAATGCTCTCGACCATGCCGTCCGTAAAACTCCATTTCTCCGGATTGACCACCTGGGAGGATTCCACCCATCCTGTCCAGCGCCAGGGATCATTTGCCCCAGCCCCACTTTGAAACGGTTCCGAATTGGTGCTGGCCAACACCGCGCGATATGTGAGACCGCGATGACTCACTTCACGGCCGATGCCGTAACCGATTCCAAAGTCGAAGCGCGGCAACATGTGTGGCGGTTCCGTAGGCGGTGCCTGAGTGTTGTTCCCGTTGAACAACGATCGATAGAGTATCCCGCGATGAATGACGTAACTGCCCTGTCCATACGGCAGTTTTGCATCGTACAGCGCAATCGCACGATAGAGGTAGGGCGAACCGTCGCTCAACTCCGGCACCGAGAGCACGTCGCCGAGACTACGGAAGCTGACCCGGTTAGTACGTGTGCGAATGATGCCGTTGTAGATGAGCTGGAAATTGGCACTCGTGGGATCCACCCAGTCGTTCGTCGCGACCGGATGAATGAAACGCGTTCCTTGCGCCGCCAGTTCGTGGAACTTCGCCCCGCCCAGCACCGCGGCCCAGGCGGCGATGTTTGTCTGATTGACTGACAGCAACCCCTGAGCAGCCCTTTCATTCACGGCGGACGTCACCGCATCGTAGAACCGCCAGTCGTTCGTCGGATGCGTATCCCGATCACCCGCCCAAGAAACCCAGTTGGTCTCCGGCTCGGGCCGCGATTTCATGTAGAGTGTCTGCCAAGGCGTGCCTCGATGAACTCGTCCCATCCAGCCGACCGAGGCAAACTTGCGTTCCGGAAAATCCCAAGAGTCCGGGTTGTAGATACCCGGATCCTTGATCGCCAGATTGTAGTTCCGCAGTTTGTCGATGGTGGTGTTCTGCTCAGCGGGGCTACCGCCCCAAGGTTGGAAACGACTGTTGATTTTGCCACCACTGCCCGGCAGGCCGATCAGGCGGGTGATCTGCGTGGCATCCTCCAGTTCACGCATCTCTGCTCCGGAGAGAATGACAATATTCGGGGTCGACGTATCGAATACCCGCCACATTCGCCCACTGACCGTACCCGGCTCGGCATTCGCCGGCACAACGGCGGTCGCCTCGTACAGCTTCGACTGGTGAACCACCTCTGATCCGTTGGTGTAGGTATTTCCGCCGAACCAGGCGTTGATCAGCCGCCATTTGTTGTTCAGCGGGCTTCCCGGCTGTTCGCCGACGAGTACGAATCCATTGGCCCGGTAAGTGGCAACGGCACCGCTGAACAGGTCCTGAAGCGTCACGGGATCGTTCAGTTGATAGGTCTTGTTCGGATCGTACGCCGGGATGCCCCCGGACACATCCGTGACCAGATCATCCTTGGTGTAGTGAACGATGGGGTCATTCACTTCAAACACCAGGTCCTGCTTGGCAACCACCGTCGGAGTAAAAGGCACCTGCTTTCTCAGCTCCCCAGTTCGTTGGCTTACAAAATCCTGAAAACCCTGAATTCGGGAGGCAATGTCCCGGATGCTCGGATCGTAGTTGATCCAGTTGATCTGGTTTGCCCGATTCGGATCCAATGCCACCTGAATCTGGTTGTAGACTCCGATGGGCACGTCATAGATGTTCGTGCCTCCCGTGTAGACGTTGTTGGTGTATCGCGGAAGCCGGTTCGTCGTCCAAAAGTTGCCGATGTACAGATTCGGATCTCCCTGCCGGTTGGTCCGGGTCTGAATCATGTTGATCAGGTCCATCCCTCCGCTCAGGTCATCCAGGTTCACATAATCCACCACCGAATTGTATTTCGTATCAATCAACGCGTAGACAAGGTGATTGGAGAAGGACAGGCCCAGTTCGATATTCGGATACATGTTCGAACCCGCAAAAATGGCGGCCGGCTGATAGGCTGAGTTCACGTTGCGAACCCCCCCGTTGGTTCCGACTCCAGCCAATCCCGAGAACTCCGGCGGATAATACACCGAATTGGAAAGCACCTGCATGTGCCCGCCGAGCGGGGTCTGGAAATTGGCGATATTCGGCTGATTCGGCCAGTTCATGACCGGCCATGTCCCGGCAGGAATGGAGTAGACCTGGCTGCTGATGATGTTCGTGGTGAGCACCGGCCCAAACCGGTTGGTCAGTTGGACGGTCATGTAATTCGTCGCCCGCATCTCCAGATCGCGGGGGTAGGAGTTCGAATACGGCAACCAAGCCTCCGCCACCATGCCGGCCTTTAGTCCCACGATGAACTGCAGATTCGTGAATTGGGGCAGAAACTGATCCACATTCGTCTTCACCAGTTCCACCTTGCGCGACACCGTCGCCAAGGTCCGATATGACACTTCGTTGAAATTCGGTATCCCGGACGCATACGGAACATGGTTGTTATTGGGATTCCGGGTCGTTCCCTTGGCTCCGAAAAACACGGGGAAGCCTTTCATCAGGTAGAGATGGTTGTTCGCGTTTGCGGTCGCCACAGCCAAGGTCTGGATGTCATTCGTATTGGAGCGGTCGAGCGTCGTGTACTGCAGCCAATTCGTTCCCAGTTCATTCGTCCATCTTTGGATGAAGATCCGGTTCAGGTTCGTGTCCGCGGCATAGATCGGGCGGAAAACGTGCGGCAGTCCCGGATTGGAAAGGGTCCAACTTCCGCCATCGCTCGGGTCATCATTCGGCTGGGCGCCGGTTGACTCGTAGTAGATGCCGAACCGTCTCACCAACATTCCGCTTGGGTAGCCGAGATCCGGCACCCATTCCCGCGAGTTGCCCGCGGTCTCATGAAGGTTCACCGCCACCTGGATGATCCGACGCACTTCGGGAGTGAACTGGTTGAACGGCCAGATGGTAATGTTGGTGAGATACAGGGTATGATCGCCGACCCCTCGCCGAATCCGGGTTCCATCCGGCTGGTTGTAGAAGAAGTTCCGCGCCAGATACGTCCACGTACCGTTCACATTGGTTCGGGTCTGTCCGCCGATCATCGTGTACCGGTTGGTGTTCACCGAGGGCCGACCGATGCTGTAGTTGGTGATGTAGACCCACTGACCTTGGCTCGCCAAGGGGTTCAGCACCGAACTGTTGATGGTAACATTGGTCCGCACACTCGCGGTCAACAACGCCTGGGCAACGTTGGTAAAGAAACGCACCGGCGACCACGGGGCAAACGGCCCTTCAGAAATGTACAGGGGATGCCCGGGCAGATATGAAGCGTTGGTCCTCAGGTGAGAGTTATCCGGCGAAACATAGCGCCGCTCCACCACGCTGTTCGTACTCCCGGGCGGTGTCCGCTCGTAGACCCAGAGGTTGTCCCAGTTCAAATTCGGCCGATCCACCCGCGGATCGGAAGTCGTGCCGATCTGGGAGATCATCCGGTAGAACGAGTAACGATTGTCGATCTCGTTCTGCAGGGAAAAAGATGGAGAAACAGACGTCAACCCCGTCAACCGGTTCGTCGCGGCGGAATAGTTGGTGAGCGAGGCATGCAACCGGGAATAACCCGACTCACCATTGTACAGATCCAGTATCGTCAACAACCGATCATTTGTAGCGGAATTGCCGATCGATCCGATCCAAGCCCCGGAAAAATCATTGCTGTAATACGGAAGGATCCGCGACGACTGGTTCCACATATAAGAACCGTTGATATCGTATCCGATACCGCCCAACCGTCGGGCCGCAAAACCGATTGCGGGAGTTCGGTAGTAATTCTGAACCGACGGCAGATTCACGAACTCCCCATCAAAACGCCAACGCAGGAAATCCGCGGCTTGCTGGAAGGTGTTGGGCAGTTGAAATCCATACCCCGTAGAGGCATCCGGATCGAATGGAGTGTAATTGGCGTAGTACCAAGGCATCGCCGCCGTTGCGTTGCTGGTTACGTTCCCGTTCAACCGCGTCAAGAACGCCGCCAGGTTCAGTTCCCAGCTCGCCGCCCCCTGACTTCGTATAAACCCATCAAAGGTCGAAGCGGAATTACGATTCACATTCAGCTCCTTGTTCTGATTGTGGATGTGATTGAAATCCAGCGACTTGCCGGCGGGCATCACCACGAAGGCATATCGGGCGATGAAACGGTTGCTGGGACCGTGGGGCAGATTGGGATTCTCCAGCAGACCGATCCAGTGCGGATCGCCTACGTAATGACCCTCGAAATGCGGCACCCTGCCCGCCCAATGGGAGTGGCCTTCCTGCAATTCGCCCGTGACATCCGTGAAAGTCGGCTCGTAGTGGCCGTTCCGATTGAAATCCAGATAGAACCGCCCCAGCATCTCCTCCATGGAGGTCTTTTCGGGAGCGGTATTGGTCCAATACGGCCACACCCGCGTATAGCCGTTGGTAAAGAGCGGACCGAACACCGGAGCGCGAGGTTTGACCCGCAAGTTGCGCAGATGGGTCAACCAGAGTTCCGATGCCCCCGGGGCAATATTCCGGGTCGCATTCGCTCCATCTACGTCATTCACGTTCGTGTCACTCATGTATCCGGTCGTCAACACCCTGCGCGACATGTAATTGGTCGAGACAAACAACGTGTAACCCCACGGATCCGGCGTCAGCCCGTTGGTGTCATCCGGTCGGATGGAAAGCAACCGTCCCACCAGTTCCGCCTGTGCAGCCTGCAACCCGGCATCCAACGCGTTCCGTGCGTCGCCTTGGTTCAGATGGGCCTCCATGGAACGTCGCTCGCGCCGCGCGACGCCGAGGAACGCCACGGTCATGAACGTGACCAGAGACAGCATGATCAGCGTCGCCACCAAGGCCACCCCGCTCGGCTTGCGTTTCTCAGATACCCAACGGCGCGGCCATGCCTCGTCCGCCTTCATTCCCGATTGGCTTGCTGTCTTCATCTCTTCAATCCCGGGCCGACCGTATGCCAGTTGCCGGCTGTTGGTTCCTCCAATGAACCGATCTGCCATGCGCAAAGTTCATCGCAAGGTCTTCACCGGCACCAGAAACCGAAACAGATTCATCTTCTGCGGCACCTGCGCCAGATAGTTGCTGGCGGCATACTGGTCACCGAAACTCGTGACAATGCCCGCCGTTTCCTCGTCCACGTAACCCAGTTCCACTTCCACCAGCGAAGGCAGGTTGACATTGGTCGAATAAGCAATCTGTTGCAGCACCGAGACATAGGGCGGTTCCCAACGGGTGACACTGATCAGATTCGTGGACATGATGTCCGTCGGGTAGGTCCGCACCCGGAAATGCACGATGTTGTCGGCCACCCGGGACATCACCTCGGTGGAACCCCGTTCCAGAAAGGCACTGGTCAACACTCCGATGAAACTGGGTGTCATCTGGTTGTTGTTGGTATGAAAGGCAAAACGATACAACGAACCGATGCCGTTGGTCGGTTGCAGTGTGGGGTCGTCCGGATGGCCGACATGGTAACCGATCGCTCCCCAGTTGGTCGGCCGCAGTGACTGGTCGTTGATCAGGAACAGGCAGCGATCCAGGCTGTTGGTGAAAACGTTGGTGGTCGATCCGTCCGCATTGAGAAACCCGACGGTGATGCCATTGGTACCCACGTTGCGCAGGGATTCCTGGCGATAGAAGGTGAAGTTCGTACTCTCGAACGGCGGTACCGTCACCTTGCCCAGATCCCGCTGGAGCATGTCCACGATCGCCCTCCCGTTCTCCAACGTATCCACCTGCGCCATCGCCCGACGCAACTGCTCCTGCGTCTTGTCGAACATCTGGTAGAGCGCCAGAATGATGAACGAAATCAACGTGACCGCCACCAGAAGTTCGAGCATGGTGACCGCTGACTCGCAGCCCAAAAGCGCACGCGATCCTTTCTGCGGCATTGTCTGATCTGATCTGCAATTGCCCGTGATCATCATCTCTCCCCCCGGATCAGTTGGTTGCCAAAAATGAACCCGAAGTGCGGGTTCACCGCAATGTTGGCGAGCCCGGTGAAGTCTGCAGAATTCGTGGAGATGGCGGTGAACGTGTTGTTGTTGGTGTCGTACGACATCGGAGCCAGAAAACCGGTCACCTGGGTGACAAATTCCTTTTCTCCCAATCCCAGCTCACCATTCGGCAGAACCGGCCAGCGGAACTTCAGTTTCACCGAATAAAGATTTCCGCCAACAAAGGATTCAGTAAAAGAATTCACACCCTGCCGACCGTCGATCAGCGATATTTCCGGTACAACCTCATACTCGAACGTATCGGTGAACTGTGGAGCCAAGGTCGCCATGTTGCCGCTGAAGGCCTTGAAGCGCAGGCGGGAGCTGTTCAGCATGTTCATGTTCATGGAAGTCCGGTAGAGCTGCGGCCGACAGATGTAACCCAGAATCTCCCCGGCCTCCGGCCGGCCCTGACTCGACAGCCAATGCCAGTTGTGCACGTTGGTTATCCCGTTGAAAACATTGGTCCGGTAGGCTTCGCGCAGATTCGCCGAAATGATGTCCAAGTAACGGCCGTCCTCCCCGGCCTTGATCGCTTCCATGATAAAACTGGCATCCTGCGAAATCACCGTCTCCTCCCGATTCTGTCGTTGCACGTTCAAACCGGTCGGCATCACCCCCATGATCGCCACCAGCGCAAAGGCCACAATCGCCAGGCTCATCGCGACCTCCACCATGGTAAATGCGGCCTCACCATGTCGGCCGATGCGACGAATCGGCGTCAGATTGGGAACTCGTATCTTCATTGGAATCCCGCCTTCAAGATCTTGGATCGCCCAGTCATCCGGTTGATCTCGATACCGCTGAACAACGTCACCTGTGCCTGCCCGTTGACCGTGTAGTTGGTCGTCGCCGTACCGATGAAGAGCATGCCGGGATAGTAGTTGATCGAGTCATAAGTCACGTAGTCAGCCACCCGTCCCAACGGCGCGCTCACCGCATACATCTGACCCGCAATAACCTCCCCGTCCAGCACCGGAGCAGCCGTCAAAACGGCATCCGCATCCAACACCATGTTCGTGTCACTGTCACCCAACCGCGCGTTGAACACGCTCCCCTGGAAAATCGGAATACGCAGATTCCCAGTCACACCCGCAGGATTGCTGGGGAGCAATCGACCGTTGGAATCGAATCCGATCGACGGCAGATAAAATGAGAAATTCGTCTGCGCTCCCGGAAACGGAAACACCGCCGCGGCGTCCTGCACCTGGTGGGTGCCGACGCGGCGTTTCGTTAGGAGATCATTCGGATTCGTGATGGCACTGCGGCTTGAGTTGAGGAAGATGTTCGAATTCATCAGCACGGAGAGCGGGATGTGCACCCCGTCCGGAAGATACTGCCAATCGGTCAGCAGCCTCGGTATCTCCTCCCCCGGTTGCGCCCCTGACTGGCTCTCGGCATAGATGATGTATCCGGTCAACTGAGCTCCCAGCAGCTTGTTGCACGCCAGGGTGTTCTGAAACACGTTGGTGATGTGGCTCCGAAATCCAGGCCCACCACCGAGAGCTGCCACTGTGGGCGACTGCCGGCCCGGGCTGTAGTCCCAGAATCTGGAATTCACCAAGGTTCCAGGTGTCACCATGAAGCCGACATAGACATTGTTGCGCGAGCTCATCGCCTCCAGGCGCGCATACATCAGATCGTCCATCAATTGGCGCGAGGCCACCGCGATCAGGTTGCCCTTGCCGATGTTCTTGAGCGCCGGCAGTGTCAGTCCCGCGAGGATTCCGATGATCGCCAACACCACCAACATCTCGACCAGCGTAAACGCCCGTTCACCGGGGCACCCCGCGAAAGCGCCTTCCTTGGCATCGGCAAAATGATCGATTGTCGGCTTCATGTTCATACTCGATCCGATCCCGAATCTGTCACTGCCAACTCAATAGGTTGTCACTGTTGTCCACCTTCTGGCCACCAGCCACGTCGGACTTGTTCGCCTTGATGGACACGGCATATTTGCCATCCGGTCCCAACGACCAGACGGCCACCGTGTCCCGAATCCCGAATTCGTTGGCCGTGGCCACGTTTGAATCACGATCCAACAGGCCGACCAACCCTTTGGTGCCGCTGTCTTGGGACATGGCGTTCATGCGATAACGAATCGGAGCAACGAAGTTGTCGTAGTTCAGGTCCAACGTCACAATGTACGGGTTCAGCCATGGATCCCTAAACACCCCGTCGGATCCAATACCGGCCTGGGTTCCGCTGACCTGTCTGGTGGAGAGATACTGATGCTTGCGCACGTTCTTCACATGATTCGCGTTGACCGCCGCATTGGTCGCCGGCATGTCCGGAAAAGTGGTGCTGGCGGTCAGAATCAGCGCCAGTTCAGAGTTGTTAGCCTCCCACCCCGGCAACTGGTCGTTCACAATAGCCGCTGACTTGAAGCCCGCGACGTTGTAAGAACCGTAGGCGAAGTCTTTCTCCGCCGCACTGGCGTTCGGATCGTTCGACGCCGATTGCGCGCCGGTCGAAGTCGGCAGGCGACTGTAGTCGGAGCGATACACCGTGATCGACTGCTTGAAATCAGCCATGTCCTTGCGTCCCTTGGCAATCTGCGCCTTCCGCTTGCCGCCCGACAATGCCGGCACCAGCAATCCCGCCAGCACGGCAATGATTGAGAATACCACCAAGAGTTCCACCAGCGTCATTCCGCGCTGCCGAGTGCTTCTGTGCCCTGTGAGTTTCATTTTCAAAATCAATTCAGCTGTTGCTTACCTGGTCTTCCAATTGCCGATGGTCACTTTCTCATTCACTTTCCTGCCTCGAACCTCCGCCCACAGGTCATAAGTTGTGGGATTATACCCGTTAGCCGGTTGGGCTCGATAATGCCAATAGTTTCCGTCAGTCCTGAATCCCCCGGCCACCGGCCGGGAAGGTACTGTAAGCAAAATCACCCTCACACCGTTCACATCCACCTCTGAATAATCTTTCGGAGTAAGGGTGGCGAACGGTTCCGGATTCGCGCCTGCAGCATGAGCATTTGCCAACCCGGCCATGGCCGATCCGAATTTATTCGTCAACTGTCCCAAGGTCAGTGTGTTGTCCGGTGCAAAAATCGACCGGTAGGTCTGGTTCAAGGTGTTGTAATAAGTCCCCGTCAACTCGTAAAAGAGCACGTTCAACTCGTGCTCGGACTGACTGGGATCGGACGGCGGATATGCACCAAACTTCGACTTGTAGTTGTCGATGCCGGTCTGGATCTGGGTCATCTGCGCATTCGTCTGCATGCGCACTTTCTGGAGATTTGCCCCGGCGAATACACCGACCGACAATCCGGCGACCACTGCAATGATCGCTATCACCACCAGCAGTTCCACAAGCGTGAACGCTTCCGATATCCTTTTCCTCTGTGTCTTACCCTGTTTCATCTGTTTATGTCTGTCTGGCTTTCAGTTCGTCTTCCATCCGCTCGCTGAGCCACTGTTTCATCATGCTCTGGTAGTTCAGATACCGTGACCGCGCCAAACGCTTGATCTTGGACAGCATCCGCGGGTCCATTCGCAAGGTGATGGACACGGATTCGGTTGCTTCCGAGCCCGAAGCCATCGCCTGATCCATCAAACGAAGGTCCAAACGGTGCTCATCCCAAAACGCGGCTTCCTCAAGTTCGTCCTCGAAGAGCGGAATGTCTTCCCATTTTGCCAGCGTGACCATTTTATCCAAGCGTTATCGTTTGCGACTTCAATCAAGCAACTGCTTCATGCGCCGCTTGTAAAAAAACATCTCTTCAGGCTCAAACAGCCGCGAGCCGATCACCCGAACCTGCTTGCCATTCGTCCGGTAAATGCTGAAAACCCCTTCCCCATTGGCCGCCCGTCCCAGATTGAAATAGCGGGCGGTTTTGGCGAATCGGGGGGAATCCGGCAGCAATTTCACCGCAAATGGATCTTCGAAGGACTCCTCAATGTCCTGAACCGACAGGTCTTCCTTCGGTTCAAAAGCCGGATTGTTCCAGTCAAAATCCATGATTTGCGGTTAAACCTCGGCGTAGATCCATAATCAATGCCGAGTGAATACAATGTATTTACGCTATAAGCACAAAGCGGTCAAATACCGCAGAATACGGCTTTTGCCCTATGGGATTCTACGCAGCTGGAGAAATCTCCAACATCCAATATCCAAAACTCTAACTCCAATTCAGATCCGCTGAACAAATGCATACATATGCAATTTGTAGCATATGTTATGAAATAATTAGAAGAATGGGTTATTGGCCTTTTCCTCTCCCACGTTGGTCAATGGTCCATGGCCTGGGCAAATCAAGGTATCGTCAGGGAGCGTCAGGATGTGTTCGCAGACCTTTTGCTTCGCCAATGCACCTGCGGAGGGTGCCCCTCCCATCGAACCCGCAAAAATCGCATCCCCCACCACCGCGATATCCGGCGCATCCCCAGACAAGCCATTCACCACGTAGGTCACCCCATCGACAGCGTGGCCTGGGGTGTCCCGGTTAATCACCTTCACGCTGCCAAGTGAAACGACCTCATCCCGCCGATTCCGTGAAGACTCGGGTGCTGATTCCGCATCGGTCCGAACCTGGATTTCTGGAAAACGTTGCCGAATCTCCTCCAACCCGGCCACGTGATCCCCATGCATGTGGGTGATGAACAGGACTTTCGGTTTCAAACCTTCCGCCTCGATCACCTCGAAAATCGGTGAAGGCTCAAATCCCGTATCGAAGATCGCTGCCTCCTTTGTTTTATCATCCCAAATCAAGTAGGCATGCACATCCATGGTCGGACCGCTGGTGGTCAGTTGCCGAAACGATTTCCAGACCGACAATTCCGGTGCCGGCGGAACCCATCCCTTGGCCACTCGCTCCAGTTTCGTAGCATCCAGATCAAGAAGTTCTGCGACCACCGACCAATTCAGTTCCTTCTTGAGAACCCCCAGGTCCTCATATCCGGAAAGTTCCGCTGGACTGAGACCGGCCGCAGCAGCGACGGCTCCGGCATCCACGTTCTTCATCTTCCGCGACTTCGCAATGACATCGCCGGCATGATCTTCCAATGGCATGGAGACAGCATGGACAAGGGCAAAGGGTGCGTCGAGCCCTCAACCAACCTCAGCCGAACGTGGCGGCAAGCTCAGAACGTTCAACCTGATCGACGAATACACCCGTGA
>JAYPXF010000025.1:0-6361 GCA_038154405.1 Verrucomicrobiales bacterium
GTCACCGGCGGGAGCGATCGCGAGTAGATCCATTCGGCTGTCATGACGTCGGCTTCGCAGTTTCTTTCCGGCGCTTGCGTCCCACACTTGGATCCATTCTTCGGTGTCTTTCTGTCCGCTTTCATTCGCGACGGTCACCTATCCGAGAAGTTCCAGTCCGTCCCTGATCCATTGGAGATCGTGGGCCTTTTTGCCGGCCTTCATTTCGAGATCGAACAATGCCTTTGCTCCGTTGAAGTCATACACGCGCAACACTCCTGCCCGGCGCCGCACGGGAACAAACCTCGTTCCCTGATCGTCAATGCGGACACCTCTGCGTCTCGCTGACGTGATTGAAGGTCGCGTTACTATTCTGAGCACGGTGCATAATTCAATGTTTTTCACCTCCGCAACGAGTCTAATATCAATATGATGATTTCCCTGCCACACGTCGTCCCTGAGATTGTCCGATGTTGACCAATCGAATTCAAAAAGCACTCACGACCTCTTTTTTCCTCTGCTTGACGATGACCGGATCGATGGCGGCCGATGAATACAATTCATCCGTCCGCCCTTTGCTGGCAACGTACTGCTTCGACTGCCATGGAGAGAAGAAGGCCAAGGCTGATCTCCGGATGGACCGGCTCAATCCGGATCTGGTGAAAGGTGACGATGCTGAGACATGGCATGATGTCTTGGATCAACTGAATCTGGGCGAGATGCCGCCGCCTAATTCCAGGCAACCATCACCCAAGGAACTGGAGGTCATCGTCAACTGGGTGACCAAGAATCTCACGGCTGCCGCGCAGGCCAAGCGTTTCGCCAACGGACGGGTGATGATGCGCCGCCTTACCCGTTACGAATATCGCAACACCATGCGCCAGCTCCTTGGTGTCGACAAAGATTTCGCCAAGGAACTCCCACCCGAGCCTATGTCTCCCGACGGCTTCCTGAACAACGCCGCCACCCTCGAGATGTCCCCAACCCAGATCGAAACCTACCTCGCTGCCGCCCGGCGCGCGCTTGAGATCGCGATCATCGACAGTGAGAAACCGGAGGTGCATGCCTACACCCGCACCAACACCGCCATCGCCAATCTGCCCAATCGCTCTTTTGCCGGGCACAAACCGGTGAATCCCGAGTTTGCGCTCGATGTGGAAAAGTATCCCCGCAGGGGGCCGTTCCGGCTTAAGTTTACCGCGCGTGCCCACATTCCCAAGGACGCAGGATTTCCCCGCATCCGCATTTCCCTCGGCCACGTTCCGGGGATCATTCACGTTCCGCACAGGGTGATTGGTGAAGTCGAGCTTACCGACAACGAACCACATACCTATGAATTCACCGGTTGGATGGAGGACTACCCGCAAGCCGGCGATGTCCCCTTCGGCAATTCCGGCATCAAGGGCATGATTCTCTTTCTCGATTACCTAAATGCTGACGGCAAAGAACTCCGCTATCCGGACCGCAGATACGTCCGCCCGCTGAAGAAGCCAAAGAAGGGACAGAAGCCCAAGCCACTGCCGAAGCCGCCACCGTTCGGATCGCGCCTGGAAATCGAGGTCCAATCACTGGGGTTTGAGACGCCATTCCATACGGCTTGGCCCCCGCCAAGCCACCAGCGCCTCGTCGGCGACCGCAATGCCCGTGGCCGGTTGCAGCAGTTCATCACCCTCGCCTTTCGTCGGCCGGCCAAGTCGACCGAGGTTGACCAGTATCTCTCCATCTTCAAACGGATTGAGAACACCACCGGCTCCTTTGAAGAGGCCCTCCGCGAAACCTGCGCCGCCGTTCTCGTTTCTCCGCACTTCCTCTACGTGGTCGAGCAGGCCGGCGAGCAACTCACCAATCACGAACTCGCCAATCGCCTGTCGTATTTCCTCTGGAGCATGATGCCAGACTCCCGGTTGATGAAGCTCGCCAACCAAGGTCACTTGAAGAAACCGGAAATCCTACGGAAAGAGGTTGAACGAATGTTGGACAGCCGGCGGTCCCACGAATTTGCCAACAACTTCGCCGGCCAATGGTTTGACCTCGGTGCCTTGGACCGCGTCGCAGTGAATCCAGAGTTCTATCCCAAGTTCGACAACGAGCTGAAGGAGGACATGCGTAGGGAAACCACCGGTTTCTTCAACCAACTCGTCCGCCTCGACCTCAACTGCCTCGACGTCTTGGACGGCGATTGGACCATGCTCAATCGGGCACTCGCCAGCCACTACGGCATCAAGCCTCTCCCGCGCTCCGACCGATTTGTCCGGACCGTTCTCCCAGCCAACAGCCGTCGTGGTGGTATCCTCGGGCAGGGGGCCATCCTCTTGAGCCAATCCAGTGGCGAATTTGCCCATCCCATCAAACGCGCCGTCTGGATTCTCGATCGCCTTCTGGATTCGCCTCCGCCGCCACCGCCACCGGATGTTCCTACCATTGACGCCGAGAGTCCTAATCTGGCGAAACTCACCGTAAAGGAACAACTCGCTCTGCATCGCAAACGCGAATCCTGCGGGAATTGCCACCGTGGTATCGACCCATGGGGGATCCCGCTGCAGCACTTCGACGCCATCGGTCTCTGGCGCGAAAACACGCCGGTGCGACTGACAAAGAAGAAGAGCAAGAAACCGCAGCCGGTCGTGGCCTTGGATTCAACGACCGATCTCCCTGATGGCACCAAGATTGAGACCGCCGCCGATCTGAAATCCTACCTGCGCGACGAACGAAAGGAATGGTTCGCCCGCGCCATGGTCAAACGCCTCCTGGCCTACGCACTTGGCCGCTCCCTCGATTTTGGCGACCGCGAGACTGTCGAACAACTGACAAACGAATTCATTGCCGTCGACTTTCGTCTGCGTAAACTGATCCATGCGCTCGTCCAAAGCGAAGCGTTTCAAACCAAATAGGTTTGTGTTCTTCGTTCTTCGTTGTTGAAGCTCGAACGCGAGAATTAGCAATCAACAACAAGGAGCAATCAGACATGTCGATTACGAGATTTGAAGATATTGAGGGATGGCAAGCAGCGCGTGAACTGACGAATGCGGTCTACGCGGTGGCGTTGCGAGGGGATTTTGCGAGGGACTTTGGACTCACAACGTTCCTGCACAGAAGTGAAGAGCCAGTTGTATGTTGCCCTCGATCAGCGCTACATTACCGCCAAGCAATTTGATCACATTTATGAACTCGCTGAGAAAACCCACGGCAAAATAGGCGGCTTTCTCAAATACCTTTCGCAATCGCAGGCCAGCCAACGAAGAACAAAGAACCAAGAACGATGAACAGTTGGAAACTCAATCGTCGAACAGTTCTCAAAGGAGCTGGCGTTGCGCTCGCGCTTCCTTCACTGGAGGCGATGTCCTTTGGGGCAGAAAACAAGAAGACGCCCGCCCGTCGTTTGTGCTCGGTGATGTTCCCCTATGGTGTGGCGATTCCCAAGGATGACCACCCTGAACGCGACTGGGGTTGGTTCCCGAAAGGCTTAGGCAAGGATTACCAGCTCACCAACGTCCTGAAGCCGCTCGAACCATTCAAAGATCAGCTCTCCGTCTTCGGAGGGCTTTCGCATCCTGATTGCCGGGCGATGAACGGTCATGACACGGGCGACACCTTTCTGACCGGCAGCCGCCTGACCGACGGAGTCTACAAGAACACTGTCTCGCTCGACCAATATGCCGCTCATCATCTTGGCCATCTGACGCGTCATCCGTCGCTCACTCTCTCCACTGACGGCGGTATCGGCCCGCGCACGCGTTCGACCACGCTGTCCTATTCGATGAAGGGCCAACCTCTCCCGGCCCTCTCCGATCCGAAGCAGATCTTCAATCGCCTGTTCGCCAAGGACGACGCCAGCCGCAGTGATCGGGCACGATTGGAGAATACCGGCAGCATTCTGGATCTGGTTCTGGATCAATCAAAGGACCTGCGTCGCAATCTCGGTACGGCTGATCGTCGCAAGCTGGACGAATATGAAACCTCTGTCCGCGACGTGGAACTCCGTGTTGAACGCTCCCGTGCCTGGCTCGAAGTTCCGCTGCCGGATGTCGACGCCAGCCACATCGCGTTGGATTCCGATCCCGATGGTGCAAAGGCCTACATCGCCGCGATCTACGACCTGATGTTCCTCGCCTTCCAGACCGACCTCACCCGGATCGCGAGTTATCAGATCGGCAGTTATGGTCCGACCGTCGCGCGCACTTTCCCCGCCGCGCTCGGTCTCGAACCCAACTGGCACAGCCTCGCTCACAAGGCGGGCAAACCGAAACAAGCCACCATCCTCGGCAAGTTCGACCAGTTCCTTGCGCAGAATCTCGCCCGCTTCATTCAACGCCTGAAGGAAACCGAAGATGGTGACACCGGACAAAGCCTCCTGGACACCACCCTCGTCCTCTACGGCAGCACCAACAGCAAGACGCACGTCAACCGCAACTACCCCTTGTTGTTGGCCGGCGGCAAGCAGCTCGGTCTGAAGCATGACCACTATCTCCGCTTCAGCGATAAGGTCCCCATGACGAATCTGTTCGTCACCATGCTCCAAGCGATGGGTGTTGAATCCGACGGTTTTGCTGACAGCACGGGAACGTTGGACGGGTTGACCTGACTGCCTTTGGCGAGAGCCTCCTCACGTCGGCTGCTACTTCAGTTTTCCGACCGGTGCGGATTTCAAGCGCTTGGCTTCCACGATTTCCGCGCGAAACGCCTTCTCGATGTCCTTGAGAACCTTCTTGGTCGGGCGGTAGCGGATGCGGACGATCTGGTTCGTCGTGAAGATGTCCGCGGTGACGACATCGGAGATATTCGTGAGCGCGTGTTTCAGCATCACGGCACAGCAGGACGCATGAAATTTGTCGACCGCGTAGTAGCCGGTCTTCAGCTTCTTCGCGTCCGTCTTGTCGGCAGCCTTCGCGTCAAAGACGGACATCAGCAAGAGGAGAGCGGCGATAATCAGGCAGGGATTCATTTGCGGGTCTTATAGAATGACGATGAACCCCGATCAACTGTTCGGACGACTTCGTCGGAGCAGTCCAAAGAGGGAGCAATTTCGAACGCTTGAAATCTTCGCGTAGTCGCATAACTTGGGAGAAGCTCATTCGTGAAACAGTTCACCGTCATTCTCACCTGCCTGTTCCTCGTGCTTTCCGGCGTGACCATGCCGGCGGTGCAGGATTCGACGCCTGCTTGTGAGGGATGTGGCTGCGCGGCGATGAGCTGTTGTCCGAGTGACTCGGTACCGAATGATCCGGTTTCGTCCCCGCCTGAACGGGTTTTGACACAGAAGCTGGTCGCGGTGGAATCCTTGATTTTTGAGTCAGTGCCCAGTCATTCAGAACTGCCTGTCAGTCGATCGACATCGAAGAACTCGCTCACCGCTCCCTCCATTCCTCTCTTCATTCGGAACTGTCAGTTCCTGATGTGAATTCCCTGCTACAGCACTGCTGTACCCATCCGTAAAGTAGGCCATGCCTGGCCGGCAATCACACCCGGAATCCGACTGTTTCCGGTTTGTTCCCACAGATCCGATCCCTTGAATTCATGAAGTCTTTCAAACCCAAACTGTTCGTCCTGTTGATGAGCATCAGTCTCCTCCAGGCGGAGGAGACCAATACCGTCATCAACGCCAACTCCACGCTTCCCGATCTCGTTCGTTATGCCACTGAGCACAACGCCGGACTCCAGGCCGCCTACCACGATTGGCAGGCCCGGTTGCTGCGTATCCCACAGGTCACCGCGCTTCCGGATCCCAAGCTCAGTTTTGGCCATTTCATCCGCTCTGTCGAAACCCGCGTGGGACCGCAACAGAACCGCTTCGGCATCGCCCAGGCATTTCCGTGGTTCGGTAAGCTGAAGCTTCGTGGCGACCAGGTGGCGCAGCAGGCGGAAGCCAATTTCCAACGACTCGAATCGGCGCGGCAGAATCTTCGCTACGAAGTCACCGATGCGTGGCACGAATACGCCTATCTGCACCGTGCGATTGAGATCGTTGATGAAAACATCAGTCTGTTGAAGCAGCTTGAGGGAATCGCCCAGGTAAAATTCAAGGGCGGTGGCACCTACGTGGGAGTTGTGAAAGCCCAGGTGGAACTCGGCAAACTAACCGACCGGAAATCCACTCTCGCCGATCTCCTTGAACCCGTTCAGGCCCGTCTCAATGCCGCATTGAATCGTGAGTCCGGCGCGTCATTGCCAAAACCCAAAGTGACGCCCGCGTCCTCCATTGTTCACGATGATGTCAGATTGTTGGCCCGACTCGGCGGGAACAATCCTCAGCTCAAGGCGCTGGCCGCAGAGATTGATGGAACTGAAAAAGGCATTGCCCTCGCGCACAAAGACTTTCGTCCTGATGTGACAATCGGCGTCGACTATCTCCAGACCGGCAATGCCATTGCCGCGACGCCAGGCA
>JAYPXF010000025.1:6371-37905 GCA_038154405.1 Verrucomicrobiales bacterium
CAAGAAGGAAAGGGCCATCGCCCGCCATAAAAACGCTGCGAACAATCTCACCGCCCGTCTGAAGCTGGCCCACTTCAAATACCGCGACGCCGAACGCAAGATCGCCCTTTACCGCGACTCGCTCGTTCCCCAAGCCAAATCCGCTCTCACCGTGTCACAGAAGGCATACGAAGGCGGCACTGCGGACTTTCTCGAGACCGTCGATGCTCAGCGGTTGCTCTTGGAATTCCAATTGCAGGCCGAACGTTCCGCGGCCGATCGCGAGCAGCGCTTGGCGGAGATCTGCATGATTCTCGGAGGTCAACAATGAACAAACAACTCCTCATCAGCATCGCCCTCGTAGTGTTCGCCGGCAGCGCAGGTTACTTCATCGGCAACCGAGGCCAGACCGGGGCTCACGGGCATGGTTCAGGCAGCGCCTCGGCTACTGAAGCGAAGATCAGATTCTGGACCTGCTCCATGCACCCGCAGATCCAGCAACCCGATCCGGGCAAGTGCAAGATCTGCGCGATGGATCTGATTCCCGTCCGCGAAGGTCAGGATCAGAATCTCGGACCGCGCGAACTCAAACTGTCCGACGCCGCTGCCAGACTCGCCGATGTGGAAATCGTTCCCGTCACCCGTCGCATGCCGGTGATGAATGTCCGCATGGTCGGCAAGATCGAGTACGATGAATCCCGTCTCGCCTACATCTCAGCGCGCTTTCCCGGGCGCATCGATCGGCTATATGTCGACTACACCGGCATCACGGTGAAGAAAGGCGACCACCTCGCCTCCATCTATTCGCCCGAGTTGCTCACCGCGCAGGAGGCTTTGATCCAGGCAAAACGCATTGTGGCGGAGATGGGAAAGAACGCCGTGCCCGCCATTCGTGAGCGGGCCGAGGCCACCCTGCAATCCGCCCGCGAAAAACTCCGGCTCTGGGATCTCACCTCGGAACAGATCAAACAGATCGAAGTCAGCGGGAAACCCAGTGACCACCTGACGATCCATGCCCCGATCAGCGGCGTGGTGATCCACAAGAAAGCGGTGACCGGTGGTTATCTCCAGACCGGTGATCCCATCTACACCATCGCTGACCTCAGTCAGGTTTGGGTAAAACTCGACGCCTATGAAAGCGACCTGCAGTGGGTTCATTTCGGGCAGGAGGTGGAGTTTGAAACCGAAGCCTATCCCGGTGAGATTTTCAAAGGCCGCATCACCTTTCGTGACCCCGTGCTGAATCCCAAGACCCGCACGGTGAAGATGCGCGTAAACGTCGACAACCAGGACGGCCGTCTCAAGCCGGACATGTTTGTCCGCGCCGTCGTGAAGTCACAGATTGCCACTGGCGGACTCGTGATGGATCCCTATTTTGCCGGCAAATGGATCAGTCCCATGCACCCGGAGATCGTCAGCGACAATCCCGGTGACTGCACCGTTTGTGGGATGGCGCTGGTCAGTGCCGAGTCACTCGGTTACGCCCCGGCCAATGGCAGCACCAACGCTGCCCCCCTGGTGATTCCGATTACAGCACCTCTCATCACCGGCGAACGCGCCGTTGTTTATGTTACGAACACCAACAAGCCCGGCGTTTTCGAAGGCCGCGAAATAACCCTCGGTCCCCGCGCTGGGGATGTCTACCTCGTGAAAGACGGACTGAACGAAGGCGATCTCATCGTCGCGAAAGGCAACTTCAAGATCGACTCGGCCATTCAGATCTTGGCGAAGCCAAGCATGATGAGTGGGGAAAGGGGCTCGGGGCTTGGGACTGGTGGCAAGGGGAGGCACGATCATGGCGCGGTCGAGAAATCGATTGTGCCGCTGTCCGCTCCAACTTTGTTCAAGGAACAATTGCGGAAGGTTATTGAAGCCTATGCGGCAGTTGGCAACGCGCTAGATCATGACCAGCTGCCGGATGCATCAATGACTGCGACCATGAACAACGCGGTGGAAATGGTAGATATGAAACTGTTGACTGCCGATACGCACATGGTTTGGATGGCTGACTTCAAGGAGATCAAGATCGGAACTGCTGAGTTCGGACGAGCCGTAGACATTGCTGCCGCACGGCGCGCCTTCGAGCACCTCTCCATCGGCTTGATCAACGCGACGAAGCGGTTTGGTGTTTCAAATGGTGTCTTTGAATTCCACTGCCCGATGGCGTTCGACAATCAGGGAGCGAGTTGGCTGCAGACAACGAATGCGATTCGGAATCCCTATTTTGGGGCCAGCATGTTGAAGTGTGGGAAGTTGGTTGAGAGAGGACTTGGGTCTGGTGGCAGGGGGCAAGGGGGAGCTGGCGCAGGAAAGAAAGCGAAATGAGCAAGGACACGTTGGAGAAATTCGAAGCTCATCGGCTTGCGATGGAGCTGTTCGATCTCGTCGTCGAAGACATGGCGAAAATTGCGAAGAAGCGAACGATGGAGAAACTGATCTCTCAACAACTTGGGAGTGTTGATTCGATTGCTGCCAATATCGAGGAAGGGTACGGACGAGAAACCATGAAGGAATACATCAGCTTTCTGGTCATTGCGCGAGGTTCAGCGAGAGAAACATGCGGGCGATACAAGCGGCGACGTCATTGGTACAAAGAAGAGCTCGTTAAAGACCGCGTCGCCCGATGCAACCACATCATCGCTTCTCTAACCAAAACGATTGGCACCTTGAAGCGAAAGGGTTCTCGTTGACATGGATACGGACTCCAATGACGTAGTCACTCGTAGCGGCAGCGCCCCCCGAGCCCCGAGCCCCGAGCCCCAAGGCCCGCTCGCAGCCCTGCTGCGATTCTGTCTTAAGAACAAGCTGGTCGTCATCTTGTTGACGTTGTTCGCGGTGTTTTGGGGCGTTCGAGTTGCCCCGTTCGATTGGAGCATGGGCGGCTTCCCGCGCGATCCAGTGCCAACGGACGCGATTCCCGATATCGGGGAAAACCAACAGATCGTATTCACCGAATGGATGGGGCGTTCGCCGCAGGATATCGAGGATCAGATTGGTTACCCGCTGACGGTTTCACTACTGGGCATCCCGAAGGTCAAAACCGTTCGCAGCTATTCGATGTTCGGCTTCTCGTCGATCTACGTGATCTTCAAGGAGGATGCAGACTTTGATTGGGCGCGGACTCGTGTGCTGGAGAAGCTGGCCAGTCTTCCCGCCGGAACTCTGCCGGATGGCGTGCAACCCACCCTCGGTCCAGATGCCACAGCTCTGGGACAGGTTTATTGGTACACGCTCGAAGGCCAGGATGAGGAAGGCAATCCGACTGGGGGCTGGGATCTCGACGAGCTTCGTTCCATACAGGATTGGTATGTGCGTTACGCATTGATGTCTGCGGAAGGTGTGAGCGAGGTCGCCTCGGTTGGTGGTTTTGTTCGTGAATATCAGATCGACGTAGATCCCGATGCAATGCGCGCGTTCAACGTGACTTTGAAACAGGTCGTTGCCGCCACTCGTCATGCGAACCTCGACGTTGGAGCCGGTAACATTGAAGTCAACCGGGTGGAGTATTTCATACGGGGGCTGGGCTTTGTGAAAGGCGTGTCGGATCTCGAGCAGACCGTTGTCGCCGCGAATGACAACGTGCCGGTGAAGATCAAGGACATCGCCCGTGTTTCGCTGGGACCGGCATTGCGACGCGGGGCATTGGACAAAGGGGGAGCCGAAGCCGTGGGTGGCGTGGTCACCGTTCGTTATGGTGAGAATCCCCTGGCAGCGATCAAGGCGGTGAAAAAAAAGATCGAGGAGGTTCGTGGCGGGCTTCCGGAAAAGGCGGTGATCGATTGGCGCGCCATTTCCCGAGATGCAGTGAACGTATTCGCCAAGGTGAATGGTTTTGTCGCGTTCAAGAACGGTGGCCAGTTCGAACTGAATCAAACCGAGTGGCTTGCCTACCTGCATGAGAATGCCGCCGCCCATCGGCCGGCGTGGCTCAAGCTCAGCAAAGTCACAATCGTACCCTTCTATGATCGCACCGGCCTGATTTACGAGACCTTGGGAACGCTTAACACCGCCATCTTTCAGGAAATCCTCGTCACGATCATCGTCGTGCTGGTGATGGTCCGTCATCTGGGAAGTTCCGCGCTCATCTCCGGACTGTTGCCATTGGCGGTGCTGATGACCTTCATCGCCATGCGTCATTTCGGCGTCGACGCCAATATTGTCGCGCTGTCCGGCATCGCGATTGCCATTGGAACGATGGTCGATATGGGCATTGTCATTTGTGAGAACATCCTGCGGCGATTGCAGGAATCCAGGGAAGACCCACTCCAGACGATCTGGAAAGCTGCAAGTGAAGTGGGCGGCGCCGTTCTGACTGCGGTGGCAACAACCGTCATCAGTTTCCTGCCGGTGTTCGCGATGGAAGGCGCGGAAGGGAAACTATTCAAGCCGCTGGCGTTCACCAAGACCTTCGCGCTGGTGGCCTCCGTCATTTTGGCACTGACGCTAATTCCACCGCTGGCGCATCTGCTTTTCACCAAGCCGGTCTCGTCACTGAATCTGCGACGGCTCCTGTTCGGTCTGTTGGCCGGCGTCGGCGCAATGTGCCTGGTCTTCTTTCCGTGGTGGATCGGTACGGTGCCGCTTGCCATCGGCGGCTACAAGCTGGCGGAGACCTGGTTGCCGGAACACTTCAACCGGTGCATGCAAGGCGTCTTCACGTGGATTCTTGTCGCTGCTGTAACGGTTCTGCTCGCGCAGGATTGGTTGCCGTTGGGTCCCGAACGGGGACTGTCGCGCAATCTCATCATGGTGACCGGTGTGATCGGTGGCTTACTGCTGCTCGTGCATCTGTTTCAACGGGCCTATTCCCCGATTCTGGGTTTCGCCCTGGCTCACAAGATTGCGTTTCTCAGCCTGCCTGCAGTGCTGTTGCTGGTCGGCGTGATGGTCTGGCTCGGATTCAACCGTGTCTTCGGTTGGCTGCCTCACGGAATGAAAACCAGTGCTCCTGTTTCCTGGGTTGCCCACCAGTTTCCCGGGCTCGGCAAGGAGTTCATGCCCAACCTCGACGAAGGCGCCTATCTGTTCATGCCCACCACCATGCCGCATGCGTCCATCGGTGAGGCCTTGGACGTGTTGCAGAAACAGGACCTGGCGATGCAGACCATTCCCGAGGTGGATCTGGTCGTCGGCAAACTCGGCCGGGCGGAAAGCCCGCTCGATCCCGCGCCGGTCTCGATGTTCGAAACCGTCATCAACTACCAGCCGCAGTTCCTGGTGGATCGCAATGGCAAGCGTCTCCGCTTCAAGTTTGATGATGGTGAGAACGATCTCTTCCGCGATGAATCCGGCGGGCCTCTCAATGCCCCAGATGGAAAGCCCTTTACCGTCCGGGGGAAATTCTTACGCGATGCTGATGGGGAATTGATCCCCGACGAGGGCGGCGCGCCATTCCGCCTTTGGCGACCGGCGCTCGACCCGGCACTGAACGAAGGACGCGGTCCTTGGGCCGGCATCCGCAAACCGGATGACATCTGGGACCGCATCGTCGAAGTCACCAAGATTCCCGGAACGACCTCCGCTCCGAAACTGCAACCGATTGCCACGCGCATTGTGATGTTGCAGAGCGGCATGCGGGCTCCAATGGGAATGAGGGTTCGTGGACCTGATCTCCAGACCATCGAGAAGGTCGCACTCGAACTCGAAGGCTTGCTGAAACAGATCCCATCTGTCGCCGCCGACACCGTTGTGGCTGATCGAATGATCGGCAAGCCATACCTCGAAATCGATATCGACCGCGAAGCCATCGCCCGTTACGGCCTGCACGTCAACGAGGTGCAGGAGGTCATCGAGATTGCGATCGGCGGCAAGAGACTCACGACCACGGTTGAAGGACGTGAACGCTATCCGGTTCGCGTTCGTTATCAGCGCGAGCTGCGTGACTCCATTGAGGCGCTGGACCGCATCCTCGTGCCAGCCATGGACGGGTCACAAATTCCGCTGACCCAACTTGCCGAAATCCGCTACCACCGCGGCCCGCAGGTCATCAAGAATGAGGATACCTTCCTTACCGGCTACGTCGTCTTCGACAAGCAGGACGGATTCGCCGAGGTCGATGTCATTGAGCACTGTCAGGCCTTCCTGAAGGCCAAGATTGAGTCCAGTGAATTCATCGTGCCCAAGGGCGTCAGCTTTCGTTTCGCCGGCAGCTATGAGAACCAGGTCCGCGCGACGAAGAAGCTCATGTATGTGATCCCCATCGCGCTGATGGCAATCTTCATCATCCTTTACCTGCAATTCCGCAGCACGATCACCGCTTTGCTCATCTTCACCGGCGTCTTTGTCGCCTGGTCCGGCGGATTCCTGATGCTGTGGTTCTACGCCCAGCCTTGGTTCCTTGATTTCAGTGTGATGGACATGAATCTGCGGGAACTGTTCCAGGCCCATCAGATCAACCTCAGTGTTGCCGTCTGGGTTGGATTCCTTGCGTTGTTCGGCATCGCCACGGACGACGGCGTTGTCATGGCCACCTATCTCGATCAGTCGTTCGCGAAGAACAAACCTGCCGACCGTGACGCCATCCGGGCCACCGTCTTGGAGGCCGGCAACCGCCGTGTCCGCGCCTGTCTGATCACCACCGCCACGACTTTGTTGGCCTTGCTTCCCATCCTCACCTCCACCGGCCGAGGTTCCGACATCATGATTCCCATGGCCGTTCCCACGTTTGGCGGTATGGCGGTGGCGTTGTTGAGCATGTTTGTTGTTCCCGTGCTTTACTGTGCGGTAAAGGAAGTGGGGCACATGTCACATAGCCCCGGGCAGGTGACGAGGGAACTGGCGAAGGAATGATGACTGTTCAATCACGACCCGACTCGCGATGTTGCGCCAGCCTCCCTTGCCCCAATCGGAATCAAGATGACCATTGGCGGAGCACGGTGACCTGAATCCCGTCAAACCGAAATGGCCGACGACGAACCCGCCAAGAGAACCGCCAGACGTCGATGGTTGATCACGGTGATATTGGTGGTCCTTGTCGGAATGGCTGGGACCGCGTCCAGTCCCAAGGTCGAGCACTACTATCAATGCCCGTTGACCGCGCGTGACCGGATTGTGATCACGCGTTTGGGGATCACGCTTTCCGACCGCGTGACCACCAATCGAGTTTCGGCATGGGCGGAGACATCCGGGGTTTCCGACGCCACTGCCGGTCAGTGCGGTTGGACACCCATCAGCACCGTGACGACGCGACTGTTTTCGGCACCCAGATTCGGTGAGAGCATGGCACCCATGATCCTGCATCGGCTTCACCACGGAGCTCTCCAACAATCGGATCTGAAAGCAAAGGCAGCATTACGAGACCATCAACAGGCGATACTTGCCGCACATGCTGCCGCGATGGCAATCGAACTTCCCGGCGGCGACCACAAGGACGGGGTGATCTCCAGTGTCACCTCCCGCTGGGCCGGCTACGACTCCGAGGGAGCCTTGAGCTGGATTGAAACACTGCCCGACGGGGAGCAGAGAAATCAGGCATTGCAGGGCCTTATCACGGGCTTCGCCTCCTTCGAACCGGAAACCGCCGCCACGTATGTTGCCTCATTGCCACCCGGGCTCGGTCAGGAGAAAGCCGCCATCACGGTGATGAGACGTTGGGCGTCAATCGAACCGACCCAGGTAGCGCAATGGGCCGCCCAATTCCCTGAAGGTCACGCCCGCCAGAATGCAATGCGAACCTTGATGACCACCTGGGGACGAAGTGACTTGACGCCGCCAGCAGTTTTCTCGGCACGCTGCCCGATGGGACATCCCGTGCCCGCGCCATTGATGCGTTCGTCGATGCCGCGGATACCCGTGATCCGTCCCAGGCGGCCGCATGGGTGACCGCCTTGGAACCGGGTGATCGCACGTACGGGAAGATCGAAAAGGTGGCCCGCTATTGGATGCGCACCGACCGCGACGCGGCCATCGAGTGGCTCGGTCAATCCGGTCTCCCGGAAGATCGCCGACAGAATGTCATCAACGGCGTGAGACCTTCCAGCAAGTCACCTCATCCCGGAGGCTTCAACCTGTCTTTCGGGGGATTGACGGAAGACGCTTTTGACGAATTGCGTGTCAGATAGATGCCGTGAAGAATTCCGCATTATGTTGAAAATTGAAAAAGAAGAAATCACCCCGGTATGTCCGCATTGCGAAGAGGAGGTCGACCGGTTGATAGAAGTCGATCGCGGCTGGTTCTATGTGAACCGCGTTTTCTGCTGCCCGCATTGCCGCAAGATCGTCGGCATGTCTGCGGGATTACAGTGATGCATCCGAACCGGTAGCGGAATTTGCAAAAAATTCCGATTCCCGCGGCCGCGCCGATCGGAAGATTTTGCATCTTCCGCTACAACTGACGAAGTAGAGCTAGCGCAGGATCTCCTTCAGCACCCGGCCGTCGGTATCTTTCATCGGCGTGCCGAGAACGGCGGCGATGGTCGGAGCGACGTCCATGTTGGTTACTTCATCGAGGACCTTGCCTTTGCGGATGCCGAAGCCGGAGGCGACAAAGTTGGCGTACATCAGCGGGTGGGTGGTGAGGTAGCCATGGGCACCGCGGGGACCGGCGGTGGGACTGATGATCTTGTCGCCGTTGGCGGAACCGGAGAAGGAGTATCCATCGGTGGCGGAAAGGAAGATGTCCGGTGTGCGGGGATCCTCATTTGGCGGCGGTTGTCCGACCTTGTGGAATTCGTTCGCACCGAGGACCGCCTCCACACCTTCGACCTTGGCAAACTCACGCTTCAGTGACCGGGTGATTTCCGTGCGCTTGTCATCATCCAACACGTAGATCATGGCGGCGCCGCCCTGTGCCAGACAGTAGGCCCGCTGTTCCACCGTGCGCGGCCCGGCGGTCTTGAGCAGCCCCTTCTGCTTGAGCAGGACGTTGGGTTTGATCTGGTTCGTGTAGGTGATGAAACCGTGATCGGCGACCACGAAGAAGGCGGTGTTCTCGTAGATGCCGGCGGTCTTGGTGGCTTCCACGATTTCACGGACGCGGTTGTCGGAATCATTGCAAGCCCAGTAGGCCTCCGGTGTATTGCGGCCCGTGCCGTGTTCGAAGGAATCCACGGTCACCAGGTGGATGGCGAGGAAGTTGGGCTTGTGGGTGGTGATCATGTGCTCGGCGATCCGGGTGTACATCCAGTCCCGTTGCGCCTTGCCGGCGTTGCCCGCCTTGCACCATTCCATCTGCTTTTCGTAGGGGATCCCTTTGGCTCTGAGCTCCCTCAACAGGCTCGGAGTGCTCGCGTTCTCAAAGATCTTCTGGTCGAACACATCCGGAAGCTGCCAATCGAGCGTTGCGGCATTGCGTGAGGCGGGCCAGATCACGCCGGCGGTCTTGAGTCCCGCCTGATGTGCCACATCATACACGGTCGGCACCTTCACGATCTCGTGTTTGTCGAAGAGGGGATCGGGAATAAAGGGTACGGACTTCTTTGTCTTGCGGTCGAAATAGTTGTTCGCGATGACGCCGTGACGGCCCGGTTCCACTCCGGTGACGAGCGTGGTGTGGTTCGGCCAAGTCACGGACGGGAAGGAACACCTCATCCGTTTCGCTCGCGCTCCACTGGCGGCTAGCGAACGGATGGTCGGCATGTGTGCTCGCGGATCATCAAAGTAATAGGAAGCCAAGCCATCGATGCTGATGAGAATGACATGGCGGTCCTTGTGTGCGGCCTGAGTGGTGCACGCGGCAAGCAGCAGAGTGAGAAGGAACAGTCGTGCTTTCATGGAATGGCGGCAGCTTTACGGAGCCGGATGACTTGCGCAACGAAACTCTTACGAGTTCCGCTATCGTCGGAATCAGCCTATGTTCCGCCGCACTTATGCGACACCTGATGATCCTGTTCGCCGTATTGGCAAACGTTCACGCGGAACGTCCCAACGTGGTCTTCATCCTCTCGGACAACCAGAGCTACTGGGAGTTTGGCTGTCACGGCAATCCGGTCGTCAAGACCCCGAACGTGGATCGGTTGGCGTCTGAGAGCGTCGATTTCAGCCGTTTCTACGCAGCGCCCTACTGCTCGCCAAGCCGCGCGGAATTCCTAACCGGTCGCTACGCCATGCGCTTTGGAATTTACAACACGATCGGCGGCGTGTCCCAGCTTCCGGGTTCCGCTACCACGATGGCGGAGATCTTTCGTGCCAACGGATATCGCACCGGCATGTTCGGCAAATGGCATCTCGGTGAATCCTTTCCCATGCGGCCTGAAGACCAGGGCTTCGACGAAGCCTTCTGGCATGGTGGCGGCGGTGTGGGGCAATTGCCGGATTATTACGGCAACACGTTGTTCGACACCACGTTCATCGAGAACGACCGGGCGGTGAAGACCAAGGGATTCTGCACGGACAAGATCTTCGACCGCGCGATCCGTTTCATCCGTGATCACAAATCGAAACGGTTTTTCTGTTATGTGCCGACTCCGGTCACCCACAAACCTTGGGCAGCGCCGGACAAATACAAGAAGCCCTACGAGGCGTTGGGCATGGAGTCCGGCGATGCGGCGGGCTACGGTCAGATGACCAATCTCGACGAAAATGTCGGTCGCCTGCTTGCCGCGTTGGATGAATTGAAACTGCGCGAAAATACCGTCCTCATCTTCGCCACTGACCAGGGCATGGGCCGTGAAGCGCCGACGAAAGACATGTCATTGCCGCAGATCCGTGGCGGTCATCGAGCCTACGATTGGGCGAATCATGTAGCATTCATGGTCCGTTATCCCAAGCGGGTGAAGAAGACCGGCTACGTGCAGAATCAGCTTGCGGGCGCCGTGGATTTGTTGCCCACGCTCACGACCTGGTGTGATCTGGATTACGACCTTGGCGCGCAGATGGACGGGGTTTCGCTGGCGGCCAATCTGGAGAAGCCGGATCGCAAGTGGCCTTCTCGCACGATGATCACGCAATGCCCGCGTGGGCGCACCCCGAAGGAATGGCACAATGCGGTGGTCCGGGAATCGTACTGGCGTTTGACCGGGGCGAACGAGTTGTTCGACATCCGCGACGATCCGCGACAGCAGAAGAATGTTGCCGCCGACCATCCGTCGGTTGTTGCGCGGCTCGGGAAAGTCTACGACAAGTGGTGGAAGGAATTTGACTCGGTGCGACCGGGTATTCCGCGTGCGCTCATCGGACACAAGGATCGCCAGGAGGTGCGGCTGACTTCCATGGATTGGTACCAGGGTGGATCGCCTTGGAATCAGGGCAACATTCGTCGCGGTCGGGCCAAAGGGACGTGGGCGATCGAAGTGGTACGGGCCGGCAGGTATCGGGTGGAACTGCGTCGTTATCCACGCGAAGCCGATCTGGCTGTCGGGGCGGTTTCCGCCTCAGCCATCATCGGTGAGTCGAAGGCTTCCAGCAAACTCGACACAGCAGCCAAGACTGTTGTGTTCACGATGAAACTCACCCAGGGTAAACACGATTTCTCCGGCGGATTCAAAGATGACAAAGGCAGGGATATCGGCGCGTTCTTCGCATACGTGAAGGCAATCGAGTAGGACTCGACAGCCTGATTGCTGTGGTTCGTCTGGATGCTCCCGGAACGGAGATACCGTCTACTCTTTGATTTTCAGCTGTCCTTCGGAATGGGCGATGACCGTGGCCACCGTGGCGTCCCCAGTGACGTTGCAGGTCGTTCGCAGCATGTCCAGGATCCGGTCCACGCCCAGAATCAAGGCGATTCCGCCGCTGGGCACATTCACCGCTTCCAGAATGATCACCAACATGATGATGCCTGCTCCGGGAACTGCGGCCGTGCCGATTGAGGCCAAGACTGCCGTCAGCACGATCGTGATCTGCGCTCCCATGGTCAGGTCAATGTTCACCACCTGGGCGATGAATACGGCCGCCACTGCCTGATACAGCGCCGTGCCGTCCATGTTGATGGTGGCGCCCAATGGCAGAACGAAGGATGAGACTTCTTCAGACACGCCAAGTTCCTTTTCGCACCGATCCATGGTAACCGGCAGGGTCGCGCCACTGGAACTGGTGGAGAAGGCCATCAACTGCGCCGGTCCCATCCCGGAGAAGAAGTGCTTGAACTTCATCGGCGACAACATGCGGAACAATGTCGGATAGACGATCAGTCCATGGATCGCCAGACCGAGCACCACCGTGAAGCAGTACAGTCCCAGTCCTTTCAACAATTCCACGATCCGTGATGGATCATCGCCGGCCAATCCGGTGATCGTGCTGGCCATCAATGAGAACACGCCGATCGGCGCGATGTACATGATCATGTTCACCAGCTGAATGACCGTGTCCATCAGGCCGTTGAAAACATCGAGCACCGGTTTGGAACTCTCCGGCTTCACCTTGATCAGGGCGATGCCGATGAGCAGCGAGATGAAGACCATCTGCAGCATCGTGCGATTGCTGGACGCGGACATGAAGAAGTTGTCCGGCACCATGTCGATCAGCGGCTGCAGCGGACCACGCTGCTTCACCGACTCTGCCGCCTCCATGCGCTTGGCCACGTCGTTCTTGTAAGTTTCCTCGAGTTCCGTCCGCAGCTCCGCCGGTACGGACTTGCCGGGGTTGATGATGTTCACAATCACAAGTCCGATGATCACCGCCACCGCCGTCGTGCCGATGTAGAGGCCGATCGTCTTGCCACCCATCCGGGAGAGCTTCTTGACGTCGGAAAGGGAGGCGACACCCGTGATCAGCGAGGTCAGCACCAGCGGCACCGCGATCAACTTCAGCAGGTTCATGAAGATCTTGCCGAACGGCGCGATCCAGTCCGTCGTGAAACCCTTCCAACCTTGGTTGGCGGCCACGACGCCGTAGATGAGACCCAGGACCAGTCCGATGATGATCCGCCAATGAAGTTTCTTGTGCCAAGGCATGTCGCGCGTTCCGATTACTTGTTTCTAATTGATTCCACTTTGTTCACGTAGCGGAATTTGCAAAAAATTCCGAAATTGACAGCGTTACGAATCGGAAGATTTCGCATCTTCCGCTACGGTCTATTCTTTCCCTTCCACCACCGGCTTGCCGGCTTCCTCCCAACCCATCATTCCGGGGGCGAGGTCGTAGACGAGTTTGAAACCCAGCTCGAGCATGATCTTGGAGGCCTTGGCGCTGCGACCGCCGGAACGGCAGTGCACGAGATAGGCCTTGGATTTGTCGAGCTTGCCGATCTGCTGCTTGAAGTCGGCATCGTAGAAACTGATGTTTTTGGCACCCTTGATGTGACCGTCGCCAAATTCGTCCGGCGTGCGCACATCGATCACGGTGAGCTTTTGTTTCTTCAGAATCTTGTCGAACTGTTTCACTCCGACGCGCTGGTGACCCGTCGGTTTGTCGGCGGCAGACGCGTTGAGAGAAGCGACAAGAACCAGGGAAAGGATGGTGATGAAGGCCTTCATTTGAGGTGGCGCAGTGTAGCCGTCGCAGCGCGTGTGTCTAGCGGGATTGGCCGACAACTATTTTTCAAGTAATCCGCCTTGTCTCCCGTCCAACGATGGCTATAACCATCGCAGTTTTCCAAACAAGCATATGAAGTTTCGAAATCCTTCCGTCGCCTTGGCCGTCGCGTTCAGTCTCGGCGCTGCCACACAACTCGAAGCCGCCAACTGGTCCAACTGGCGTGGTCCCAGCCATAACGGCACCAGTCCCGAAACCGGGTTGCCCACCAAGTTCAGCCGCGCGAAGAACGTGAAGTGGAAGACAGATCTGCCGGGCATCTCCGCCGCCACGCCGATCGTTCACGGCAATCACGTTTTTGTCAGCTCGGCCAACGAGGCTGACGATTCACTGCACGCGATGGCCCTTGATCGTCGCACGGGCAAGATCCTTTGGAGTCACAAGGTTGGTTCAACCTACCGTCGCGACAGTCGCAGTACCTTCGCCGCTCCCTCGCCGGTCACGGACGGCAAACTGGTCTGCTTCCACTACGGCAACGGTGAAGTTGTCGCCTACGACTTCGGCGGAAAGAAAGCCTGGGGGCGCAACCTGCAGGACGTTCATGGTGAATTCTCCATCCAATGGACTCCCGCTTCCTCACCGTTGCTCTACGCCGGCAAACTCTACTTCCAGGTCCTGCAACGGGACATCCAGGTTGAATTCCGAGGCAACTATTATGGCAAGAAAGACGACAACAAATCCTACCTCCTGGCCGTGGATCCGAAGACCGGCAAAGATCTCTGGAAGGTGATCCGCCCGAGCAAGGCGGTGAAGGAATCCCGGGAGGCCTTCAGCACTCCGTATCCGATGATTCACAACGGCCGCGAAGAAATCGTGCTCGTCGGGGGCGACGCGATCACCGGCCACGACCCGAGCAGCGGCAAGGAACTGTGGCGCTGGGGTACCTGGAACAAGAGCCGCATCTGGCATTGGCGACTGGTTCCCACGCCCGTCAGCGGTGGCGGTGTCGTGCTGGCATGTGCACCGAAGAAGGAGCCGGTGTTCGCGGTGAAACTCGGCGGCAAGGGCGTGCTGGGTGACGACAGCATCGCGTGGGTGAGCCCGGATCGGGAAATTTCCTCCGACGTGCCGACCCCCGCGTTCTACGAAGGGAAGTTCTACGTGGTGAACGACAACCGCAAGATGCTCCTCTGCGTGAACCCTGCCAACGGCAAGGTCGTTTGGAAAGGGGCCATGAAGGGACTCGGCCGCATCACCACCAAGTTTGAAGCATCCCCGACAGTTGCCGATGGACATGTGTACACGATGAATCACAAGGGTGAAGTCGTCGTGTGCAAAGCCGGTGGCAAGGAATTCAAGCAGGTGCACGTCGCAGCCATGGGCAAGAAGGATGACAGCAACCTGCGTTCCGCGGTCGTCGTATCGCAGGGCAACCTGTTCATTCGAACTGGCAGTGAGTTGTTCTGCATCGGCAGGTGACTGACCGTTGATTCTCCGGCCGGGCTTTCGGGCCCGGCCTTTTTGTTGCCGGACAATGGTGAACTATCCCTACGACAAGGTGGATTACCCGTACAAGATCTCGACGCTGCTCTACTGCTTCAACGATGCGGACGAGATCCTGCTGCTGAAGCGCGCGCAGGAGCCAAACCAAGGACTGTGGAGTCCCGCCGGAGGCAAGTTGAAGACCGAGTTGGGAGAATCGCCCTACGCCTGCGCGTGTCGCGAAGGCAAGGAGGAGATGTTGATCGACCTCAGTCCGGGCGACCTGCATCTCACCGGCGTCATCAGTGAATTCGGCTACCAAGGTGCGGCGCACTGGCTGATGTTTCTGTTTGAAGTGAAGTTCCCGATCAATGAACTGCCCCCGCCCAACCGCGAGGGCAGCTTTGCTTTTTTCAAGCAATCCGAGGTGAAGTTTTTGGACGTCCCGGAAAGTGATCGCGAAAGTATCTGGCCGTGGTTCTGGCGTCATCGCAAAGGCTTCTTCGCCGCGCATTGCCATTATCACGAGGATGGACAGATGGACTGGTCTCTGGAGGAATCGCTCCCGGCAAAGTGATGGACGAGGAACCGATCATCGATCTGCAGAGCGATACCTATTTCATGGGTGAAGCCCTGCGGCAGGCAGCCAAGGCCTACAACGTGCAGGAGGTGCCGGTCGGCGCCGTCATCGTGCGCAACGGCCGCATCATCGCCGGCGCCTTCAACCAGGTGGAGATGCTCAAGGACGCGACGGCGCATGCCGAAATGCTGTCCATCACGGCTGCCGAAAACGCCGTCGGTGATTGGCGGCTCAACGACTGCACGCTTTACGTCACCAAGGAACCGTGCCCCATGTGTGCCGGCGCCATCGTGCATGCGCGCTTGAAGCGGGTGGTTTTTGGAGTCGGCGACGAGAAGGCCGGCGCCGCCGGTGGAGCGTTGAACCTGCTGCAGTTCCCCACGCTGAACCATCAGTGCGAGATCACACAGGGAGTCCTGGAAGAGGAAACGCGGATGTTGTTGAAGAACTTCTTCCTCGAGCAACGTCTGGCCAAGAAACAGGGATTGAATTGAGCAAACAGCGTGGCGATCAGCGCCAGCGTCGTAGCGGGGACGTCCACGTCACCGTTGAAGGCGAAGCCTTCAAATGGATTGCCCCATTGCCCCGGCGACTGAAAGTCGCCGCTACGAGACTTACCTGGAATCGTGGACCCCGAGTTCAACCGGCGCGTTTGCCAGTGAGTTTCAGCCACGCGAGGGTGAACGCGGTCGATGCAAACGTCACCGCGGCCCAGCACGGCAGCCACGCCCCGGGCAGGACCGTCTGATACACTGCCGTTGCGAGATTGCCGATGATCAGCCATTGAAAGACATACATTACCGTTATGTTCCTCCCGACCCATTTCAGGTAGCGAACAACAACGAGGTGTCCCGCATTTCGCTCCGCCAAGCAATGCAGCGCCCACCATCCGACCAGGAAGACGACCGTCCAGATCAGGAACAACGCGTCGTGGTGGTAGTAGGCCTCGAGATCGTTGGCGGTCGCAAAGGCCTTCTTTCCGGTGACGGCAGAAATTGCGCCCGCCACCATCAGGCAGAGGGTTGGCAACGGACCACGACCGGTTCGCTCATGAAGTATGTCCTGGACACCATGGGCGAGCATTCCCATCAGCACGTAGGCAAACCAGGGAAACACCGGGAAGTAGCCCCACGTTGCCGTCCCGCCGACATAGGCAATGAGATATCGAAGCGGGCCATCCGTGCCGTCGCACCAACGGTTGATCCACGGTGTTGCGCCGATGCCCTCGGGCATTCTTCCGGCCAGTTTCCGCCAACCGGCAAGAATCAGCACGCTCAATCCCGCCAGGAACAGGATGTCCACCCCGAAGACGTAATGCCACGGGTTCAGGAATTCGAACTCTCCGCGACTCATGCGGATCAACAGGTGGACGTTCAATCCCAGATTGAACCCGCAGCCCAGCCCGAGAATCTTCAGGCCGTGCAACGCCAGTTGACCGGCTGACTTGTTGGTCCCAGCCAGAAACCATCCCATGACCGCCATGAACACCGGCGCCGCCGGAGGCCCGCCAAGAAACATGCCGACCTGTCCGGCCGACGTTTTCACAAACTCTGGCCGGATGAACAACTCCGGTACATGCACCTGGATCATCAACAGACAGGCCGTGCCTTTCAGCAGGTCGGCCGTTCCGTTGCGCGGGTGGGACGATTATTCGCCGGGTTTCGTCACCATTTCCAATCTCGTCAGGCAGAGTGTGCCTGTGATTCGGAAAAGGTAAATGCCCGGTAAATTCCCCAGCTTGCGGGAACGGCACGGCACCTGCACAGTCATCGCGTCATGCGTTCATTCCTTCATGCCGCGCTCGCCGGCTTGCTGTTCCTCGCCACCAATCAGATTCTGGCGACCTCCGTTCTCCCGCGCACCATCGTTCAACAGGCCGCGGATGCCGATGCGGTCTGCGTCGGAACGGTGCTTGATTCGCGTTCGTACCGGGATGCCACGGGGCGGATTCAGACGCAGACGGCAATTCGCGTGGATGAGACTCTCAAAGGCACGTTTCCGGACACGGTTTACGTGGTTCATCGTGGAGGCATTCTCAACGGGGCCGGCGAAACGCACAGCGACGCGCCGACGCTGAACGAAGGCGCGGAGTATCTGCTGTTCCTGCTGCAGCGTGAAGATGGAACTGCCTTCGTGAATGGCGGGTCATCGGGGGCGATTCGCCTTGAACCCGGCGCCATGCGAAATCTTGTTCTGGGTCAGATTCGCGAATTGTATCCCGATCGGCACGCATCCGGTGGTGATCTGTCCACCGGTTCGACCGCTTCGCCGATCAAGGTGACCTCAACGGTCAGCGGCCTGTTGACGTCAAGCGGAGTGCCTTATCGCTACACCCATGGGGATCGCGGCGAACCGATCGGTTACATCGTCGACATGGACACCTTGCCCTCTGGTCTGTCAACCAACGCGGCGCTGACTGCCATCAGTAATGCCTTCAAGGCGTGGTCGGATGTGACCAGTCTTTCATTCCGCTATTTGGGTAACCAAAGTTTCGGACAAGCGGCCGATCTGGTTTCGGGTAACGACGGCATCATCCGTATCCAAACCCACGACAATTACGAGAGGATCACAAACAGTTCTACTACGCTGGGAGTCGGCGGATCCGGTTTCACCTTCAGCAACGAAACCCAAAACACCGGCGGAGACGGCGGCACGGTGGCGGGCAACGCATTTCATTTTTCGTCCCATGGTTACGTCGTCATGGAACACATCCGCAATTCCCTTTCCGATGCCAAAGCCTTCGAGGAGGTGATGGGGCACGAGATAGGACATGTGTTGGGGATGGCGCATTCGAGTGAGAATTCGAACGAATCGAACACTGCGTTGAGCGAAGCGTTGATGTTTGCGTTTTCCCACAACGATGGGCGAGGCGCCCGGTTGGCGGACCATGACAAAACGACCGTCATCCAGGCATATCCGACCAATAACACCCCGCCGGTCTCCTTCGACCGGGTGATGATCGCCACCACCTATTCGTCAGGAACGCCCAACCCGACCAGCAGCGGCGTGAACCAGGTGGAGGCCTACGGGTTTGACCTTCAGGGGACCAGCCTGACCCCGACCCTCGTTTCCGGCAGCACCATCAACGGTTCTTTCGCGCTGAATGGCAGCACCCTGACGTACAATGTAAACGGCGCGTTCTCCGACGCAGATCAGATCGCACCCTTCTTCTGGGATCGCGCCA
The DNA here is from genome assembly GCA_038154405.1 of Verrucomicrobiales bacterium. Lineage (GTDB taxonomy): Bacteria > Verrucomicrobiota > Verrucomicrobiia > Limisphaerales > JAYPXF01. The sequence goes on from JAYPXF010000025.1 coordinate 24,947, forward strand.
CGCTCAAACTTTCCGACGGGACCAATGATTCCCCCCGCTTCGATGTCTTTGTGAGAAGCTTCCGCCGCGACACGCAACCATCCGGAGCGGTCGACGGCATGCCGGATTCATGGATGCAGCAACACTTTGGTTCAACCGTTCCCTCAGGCAACACCTTGGCAACAGCCGACTTTGACGAAGATGGCATCTCCAACATCGACGAGTATCGCAGCGGCACGAACCCCGCGGATGCCACCTCAAAACTCACCTTCCTGCCGCCGGGATCGCAACAACAGGCTGTCTCCTTTCTCTCCCAGGCAAACGATCTCTATCTGCTTGAGGTGTCCACGAACTTCACCGCTTGGACCAACGCCGCCGTTCCGGTCATCGCCGCGGGCACCAACACCACGGTGACGAACTTCACGAACATCGAGGAGAATGCGCCGTTGGGCTTCTTCCGCCTCCGTCGGATCCCCTGATCGTCAAGGCGCCAGAATTGTTTTTCACCTGCCTGTATCGGCGAGCGGATATGACCAGCAAGTCCGCTGGTCACTTGATCGTCGCCCAACGCTCGTACTCACGTTGGATCTCCGCGCGGGAGCAGGCATCGCGGAACAACGCGCGAATCTTGAGTGTGTACTTCTTGGCGACCTCATACTTGGGAATGATCCATTGAAAATCCCAGGCGGGATTCGTGGTGTCGAATGCCTTGTTGGTTCCCCCGCCTGACGGTGAATGCGCAAAGCGCACCTCCTCCGGTCGGTCAAACATGATGGCCCAGACATGTTTCTCGAAGCGGCCGTAGTAGAACGGTTCCTGAAAGCGCATGCGGGAGAATGATTTGAACAGCGTGTCGCGTCCCTCCTCAAACTCGAGTTCCTTCGTGTCCTTCACATTCAGCACCGTGCTCTCGTCATTGTGTTCCTGCGTGCAGAGCTGACACCAACCTGCCGTCCGATTGGGCCAGCCGCCGCGAAAGTAGATGCTCTTGTCCTGTGGACCGTTGATGTAGCTCGCCCAGAACAGTCCGATCCAGCCGCGATGAAACACGTGCTGCGTCGGCATGCAGGTGAAGGTCATGTCGATGTAGTGCGGCGCTCTCAGTTCAAACTTCGTCCAGCTCTCCAGATGAAACGTTGGTGTGGGCGGTTGATGCAGTTCGGCCGAATCATCCGACAGTTTCCTGGACGTCATCGGCGCGGTGCGGGGTTCGAAGAAGATCTCCCGCTCCGGCGTGTCATCACCGTTGAAGATGTGCTCGAGGTTCAAACCCGCGATCCCCGGAACGAAGATGCTGCGCGAGCCCGTCTTATGCTGGAGACTCCAGAGTCCGTTGTATCCGGCGCGGTGTTTCTCGTGCCCCGCGTTGTCGCCGATCACCGCCGTCAGGTCGCCTGCCGTGAATGTGTCGTGAGCCATGTGGAGGATGGTGGGTCCAGCTGGCTGACTCCGCAATCACTTCGGATAGACCTGCCAACCGGTTGCCAGGCGTGCCTTGAGCTGCTTCATCAGTGCCTCATTGCGCGGCTGATTCGCGATGTTCACATTTTCGCCTGGATCAGTCTCGTGATCGTAGAGTTCGTATTCGCGAAAATCGGTTCCGGGGACGCGCCATTCGGTGAGGCGATAGCGGTCCGTGCGCATGGAGTAACCCATGCCGCGCGCGATCTTGCCGTAGCCCGGGATGACGCGTTGATACTGACTGAACGCGGCATCCTTGAACTGCGTGTGTGGATTCCGCAACAAGGGCGTCAGACTGTGTCCTTCCAGCGAATCATCGACCAGGATTCCCGCGAGTTCGCACAGGGTGGGATAAATGTCGACGGATTCAACCAGCGCGCGGGTGCGGGCGGGTTTGAATCCCGGCATGCGGATGATCAACGGCACGCGTGTGGAGGTCTCGTAATTGGAATGCTTGTCCCACATGCCGTGTTCTCCCAGCTGCCAGCCGTGGTCACCCCACAGCACGACGACCGTGCGATCCCGCAGGCCGAGGTCATCCAGCTGTTTCAACACGCGCCCGATCTGCGCATCGGTGTAACTGACGCAGGCATAATAGGCGTGCTTGAGCTCTCGTACCTGCTGTGGCGACACCGGGCCAATGTCGGGTATGCCATAGTAGTGACGCAGGTCATTCCAGTTGTAGGTGGCGTATTTCGGAGCGCCTTTCGGAGGATAGGGATTCTTCGCCGGTTCAATCTTCATGGGATCGTACAGCTCGAAGTATTTCTTCGGCGCGATGAAGGGCAGATGTGGTTTGTGAAAACCGACGGCGAGGAAGAACGGTTTGTCTTTCACCTCCTTCATCTTCGCGGTCGCCGCATCGGCGATCATGCCGTCGCGCATGGCGTTGTCGGGAACATCCGGCGCTTCCCACGGCAGTCCTCCGGGACGTTTCTTCTTGATGATGCCGTCACCAAGATCCCAGACGTAGGTCAGCCGCCGGTGATCCTCCTTGATCCACCTGAGCACCTGCAGTCCGAACTCAGTGTGGTAATCGTCCTCGTTCCGTCCGGACTTGTACAAGGGCTCGCTCCAGGACGCCTTGTCGTCGTTGTGAAAGATCTTGCCGAAGCCCGCGGCGTGGTAGCCGTTGTTTTTGAAGTGCTGCGGCAGGGTGACGACATCCGGCAGGGCATGGCGCATGCGCACGGTGAAGTCGACAGACTTGGTAGTTTCCGGTCGGAGCCCGGTGAGCATTGAGATGCGCGAAGGCATGCAAAGGGCGACCTGGACATAAGCGCGTTCAAAGAGCGTTCCCTCGCCGGCCAATTGGTCGATGTGCGGCGACTTGACCGGTTCGCCGTAGCAACCCAGTTCCGGCCTTAGATCATCGACGGCGATGAACAGGACGTTCAGCCGGTGCTCTTTGGCCGCCAATGGCAGAACCAGGATGGCGGTCATCAATACAGAAAGTCGCTGGATCATTTGGCGATGATTCACTGCGATGCCGTCGGAGGCAACTCACTCTTGGGTGAGAGAAGAAAGACCGCCAAGCCGGCCAGAACCGGAACCAGCCCCAGCAGGACCAGTTTCCCGGCATAGTCGATCGAGGAGTAGAGACACCATCCGCACACGGCACTGAACACGATCGGGGTCAACGGAAACAAGGGCACCCGGAATGGACGCTCCCGCTGCGGCTCGCGAACGCGCAGGACAAACAGGGATGCAGTCGCCAACAGAAAGAACACCCAGAAGAACGGCGCACACCATTGAAACAGGTTGTTGAAGGGGCGTTCACTCCAAGCGATGGCATCCCAGCCCGTCGACTTGAGAATTCCATCAATCAGTCCACGGCCGGCCTCCGTTCCCAGCACCAGGATCAACGTGACCGTGATCGCGGATTCCGCAATCAGGGACCAGACCGGTGTACCTAGCTTCGGATGCCAGCGCGAAAGCCAGGCAAAGAAACGGTGATCTTCGCCCATCGTCGCGTAGATGCGTGCCCCGGTGAAAACGATGCCGTTCACCGCACCCAAGGCGGAGATCATCACGATCACCGACATCACCCGTGCGCCCGTTTCTCCAAACACCAATCGCAGACATTCCGCCGCGATGCCGTTCGATTGCCGGGCGGCGGCGTAGCCGAGCGCGTTCAGGTAGGCGGCGTTCACGAGGAGATACACGCCGGTGATGATGGCCACGCCGGTGATCAGCGCCCGCACAATGTTGCGTCGGTTGTCGCGGATCTCGGAGGTGACCAGTACGGCGTCATTCCAGCCACCGTAGGTGAAGAGCACGAACAACATTGCCAAACCGAGCATGGGTGTGGGTGCTTCCGCCGCCACCCTAACCGCGGATGGCTCTCCGTTGCTGAAGAACAGACCGGCAATCGCGATCAATCCGAAGCCGAGCAGCTTGAGAATGGTCAGTCCGTTCTGCGTCCGTTTGCCGATCATCACACCGAGAATGTTGATGACTGAAAACGTCAACGGAGCGGCGATGGCCAGAACGATGGTGCCCGTGGTGGAGAATCCCCACAGTTTGGCCGCGTATTCCGCGAAGATGAATGACATCATGCCGACGTTCCCCGTCCGCACTACTGTTAGCTGGCTCCAGCCAAAGAGAAATCCGGTGGTTCGACCGTAGGCATTCGTCAGGTAGCAGTATTCACCGCCCGAACGGGGATACGTGCTCGCGAGTTCGGCATAACACAACGCGCCGAGCAGGGAGATCACGCCGCCGGCAATCCAGAGCGCCATCGCTGTTCCCGCACTTCCGGACATGGCAAACACGGTCGGGGCGGTCTCGTGGATGCCCACCCCGATCACGATCCCGACGATGATGCTGACCGAATCCCAGACCCCAAGTTGCTGGCGCTCGGACGCGGGAGATGGAGTTTGCTCGGGCACGTTGATCCGACGTTGCGCGAACTTCCGCGTCCGACGCAATCTGAATCCCGCGTTCATTGCCAACGCGTAGAATTGAACCTAGGCTGCATCGCCTCAAGTTGAGTTCCGCAAAGACCACTTCAATCCCGCCTTCGGTGACCGGCTTCATCGCGAAATGCCGTGTCGTTTGGGGCGTGGTCATGCTTTTTCTCAAGCCGCGCAAGACGCGACAGTTGTTGGCCGCCTCAGGCATTCTCGTGCTGTTGTTCGCCTACTGGCTTGTCTATTCGCGCAACTCCAACGAAGGGCTGACTTTTGCCAATGCGCTGAGTGTGCCGCCGGAACTGAAGGGCGAATTGGTCGAGGGCCGGAGAAACTACCGGCTGGTGGTCGCCCCCGGTTCGCGCGAATTCCTTTCCGGCCGAATGACGCAGACCTCGGGAGTCAACGGTCCCTACCTGGGGCCCACCCTGCGCGTGCGGCGCGGTGACAAGGTGGGTTTTACCGTGGTGAATCAGCTGGGCGAGATGACCACTATGCACTGGCACGGGATGCATGTGCCGGCGCGCATGGATGGAACGCCCCACCAGGAAATCCAGCCGGGGGAATCCTGGACCGCGAGCTTCGAGGTCGATCAGGAAGCGGGCACGATGTGGTATCATCCGCATCCCCACGGCTACACCGGGGCCCACGCCTACATGGGCATCGTCGGCATGCTCTGGATCGACGACGGGAACAGCGAGGAACTGCCGCTGCCAAAGACGTATGGCGTGGATGACATGCCGATCGTGATTCAAGACTGCGAGTTTGATCGTGACGGCCAGTTCCGTTTTCGCCGCGGCCAAGGTCCGGCGCATGGCGATCACATCCTGATCAACGGCACGATGAATCCGCACTTGGAGGTGCCCTCGGGGCTGGTTCGGTTTCGCCTGTTGAACGGTTCGAATGCCCGCACCTATCACCTCGGTTTCTCGGACAACCGTGGGTTTCACCAGATCGCGACCGATGGCGGATTCCTGGAGGCGCCATTGGCGACGAAACGGGTCATTCTCGCACCGGGTGAACGTGCGGAGATCGTTGCGGACTTTGCGGCGGGTGAACCGGTGTTGTTGAAGAGTTTTCCGGAGGCCGGTTGGCTGGAAACCGCCGAGGCTTTCTTTGACGGTGCTGGCAACGGGCATTTCGACCTGCTGCAGATTCGCCCCGGCAAGGAGACGCCCCGCACCACCGGACTTCCGACCAAGCTCAACTCGATTGCCCGAATCGATCCTGACAGCGCAGTCCGGACCCGCCGGATGCAATTGGGAGGACCACAACGTGGCGCCGATGGACGTCCGGTTCCCAAAGGCAAAGGTGGACGGGGACGAGGCATTCCGATCAACGGCAAGGTCATGAGCATGCATCGCATCGACGAACGCGTGCGATTGGGCGACACGGAGATCTGGGAGATCGCCAACCGCACCGGTCAGATGCATCCGTTCCATGTGCACCTGGTGCAGTTTCAGATTCTGGATCGTGATGGCCGCGCGTCAACGGGAGCGGACCTGGGTTGGAAGGACACCGTGCGAGTGTATTCCGGTGAGACCGTACGCATCATTGCCCGTTTCACCCGCTACGCGGATCCGGAAGTGCCCTACATGTATCACTGCCGCATCATGGAACATGAGGATCAGGGCATGATGGGGCAGTTCGTCGTGGTGGAGGAACCGGACAATCTTGCGCGGTTGCAAGGCCGCCCCAATGTGCTGCTCTTCATCACCGGACTCTTCTGCTCCCACTGCTACGAACAGGTGGAGAAGTTTGATCGGGCGCTGGCGTCACATGAGGTCAATCTGGTGGTCGTCAGTCCCCAGGACGAATCCGATTCGGGCCTCAAGCTGAACGGCACGTTGATCTCCGATACCGATCGCAAGTGGGCCGGCTGGTTTGGTATGGCCCATGGAGATGATTCCCATGGGACGCTGCTCCTCGACGCCAGCGGAAGGGAAGTCTGGCGCAATGCAGGTCACGAACCCTACATGGACGCCGAGGCGCTCATTCGCCGGGCGAAGAAGTTGTTGCCCGCCACCCGCATGAGCCAGGGAGCGCGACAGCCGAAACTCGCGCTCGGCCGTTAGGTGCATCCACCCAATGCGCGATCGGTCTCAACGCTGCACGAACTGCTGGCCACGAGTCACACCCAGCTGATTCTGCAGTTTGAGTTCCTGCCACAGATCCGTGCCGCTGATCCTGCCGGCCAGAAGGCGCTGGTAGCGATCGATGGTGGTGCGAATTTCCTCGGCTCCTTCGTTCACGAAGTCGATGCGGAAGCGCCGCAGGCCGAGGTGCAACAACTGGCTCACCGACTCGGCGCCCGTCTGGGCGCGGGCGTTGTAGACCGTGTTACGACAACCGGCGTCGGCTTTCAGGGGATGTTCCAATCCGACCCGGTCGCGAAGCTTTACATCGTGTTCTTCGCATGGCCGTCCGCAGTCCCGGTAATCCGTGCCGTCGGACATGAAGGCACAGAACACACAGTGCTCCATGTGAAACATCGGCATGTGCTGATGAATGGTCACCTCAAACCAATCCGCAGGAGCGGACCTGAGCATCGCTTCGAGCTGTACATTGTTCAGATCATACGAAGCGGTCAGATACTCCAGGTCAAAGGTGTTCCTGAAGTATTCGGCGGTAAGGTGATTCGCAACGTTGAGTGAAAAGTCTCCCCGCATGCGATCGGCGGCGAAGAATCTGAGATGTTCGTAGTTGCGAACCAGGTAGCCGTCCGCCTCGCAGGAGCGCACCTGCTTGAGGATCCATTCCTCGCCGGGTTTGAAGATGCGCGGCGGTGCGACGAAGATCTCCGCTCCCTCGACCCGGAGTTCGCGGAACCGGGCGACGGCATCGCGGTTCTGCTTCGGGAATTCGAAGTCGCAATAGATGGTGCGAATGCCGGATTCGAGAACGGGCTCCAACTGTTCCATCTCCCGTATTTGAACGAGGAGTTCGGGTGTCTTGTCTTCCGGTTGTCGCGCAAACGTCGGCAGCTCCACGGACTGGGTCAGCTTCCAGCGTTTCGGTTGAACGCGTTGCTCCTCGAGCGATGCGATGACTTCGCGACGCAGGCGGTTCAGTTCACTGACGGGCAGGATGACTTCACCCTCCTAAAGGTTCTGCAGTTTTCCGAGGCGAAAAGGCGTGGCACCCAGGCGACCGAACTGGTCACGGAGTTTCTGTTCGTCGAGTGGCCGCTTATGTGCCGCCTCCAAAGGCATCTCCGACTCGGCCTGCACGACACATCCATCTCTGTCGCGGGCGATGACCGTCAACGATTTCCCGATGTGACCGTGGATTTCGAAATCGATCGGACTTTGATGGCGGATCTTTTCACCTTCGAAGGTCTGCCGGATACGTTTGTTCAGTTCCGGGTCGTCGGTCTTCCACACGTGATCGCCCACGTTGATCCGGTTGAACCTGACCGCGCCTTTCATGAACGTGAGCCGGTTGTTGCCGAGCAGCTTGAAGACGCGTCCGCCTTCTTCGCCGTCACCCGGATTGCCGTTGTCGAACACCACGCCGTCGCCGGCCTTGAGATCGGATTGGAGATCGACGACCACGGAATCCTGGGAAACGTGCTGCACCGTTCCCAGGTGCACTCCGCGTTTCTTGCCGAAGCGGGCGTGGACGAGTTTCTGGTTGTCGATGCCGTTGAACCAGCCGGTGTGCAAACCGCGGGAGAACGCCATCTCGAGTTCGTATCGGGATTCGCCCGGCGTCGAAGAATCCGGCACAGGTTTCGCACTCGCATCCAAGGCGTTGCGATAAACCCGGGTGATGCTGGCGACGTATTCGGGGGACTTGAGCCGGCCTTCGATCTTCAATGAACGGACGCCGGCCTTCACCAGTTCGGGAACGACCTCCAAGCCGGCGAGATCCTGCGGGCTCAACAGGTATTGGCGCCCGTCGAGATCCACCAGCCGGCCGTCGGAGATCAGGTCGTAGGGCATGCGGCAGGCCTGGGCGCATTCGCCGCGATTCGCCGAGCGGCCGCCCAATGATTCGCTGGTCAGACATTGGCCGGAATAGGCGACACACAGCGCGCCGTGCACAAACACCTCCAGCGGTAACGGCGAATCGATCTGGTTGATCTCCTTGATTGAACATTCACGCGCCAAAACCGCCAGCTCGCATCCAAGGTCCTTGGCGAATGCCGCGCCGGCGTCACTGGAAACCGTCATCTGCGTCGAGGCATGAATCGGAAAGTCGGGAGAGAGCTGACGGATCAGTCGGCAGACGCCGACGTCCTGTACGATGGCGGCGTCGACACCGGCGGCGATGATGGAGCGGAGGAATTGCACCGCGTCTTCCAGCTCGTTCGAGAATACGAGCGTGTTGAAGGTCACATATCCGCGCACGCCGCGCCGGTGCAGACACGCCATGAGCTCCGGCAGATCGGCCTCGGTGAAGTTTCGGGCGCGCATCCGGGCATTGAAACGGTCGAGACCGAAGTAGATGGCGTCGGCGCCGTTTTCGACGGCGGCCTTCACGCATTCCCAGTCGCCCGCCGGAGCGAGCAGTTCGGGCAGGGGATGTGGTTCACTCGCCACGATAGACGGCCCGGGCCGTGCAGGTTTCGGCTACGACGACTTCCTTCAGCAGCGGGAGCTGGGGCTGCAGCTTGTCCCAGATCCATTTGGCGATGTTCTCGCTGGTGGGATTCTCCAAGCCTTCGATCTCGTTGAGATAGTAGTGGTCGAGCTGCTTCCAGTGAGGTTGAAAGGCCTCCTTGATGTCGGCGTAGTCCATCACCCAGCCGAGCTGGGGATCGCATTCGCCTTCCACCACCACGTCGACCATGAAGCTGTGCCCGTGCAGGCGTCGGCATTTGTGGCCATCCGGCAGGTGCGGCAACAGGTGGGCCGCCTCAAACTGAAACGATTTTCGCAGTTCCATCTTCATGATTCTATTGTTCCCAGTCCGTCCAGCGGACCATGTCGCTCAACAACGGTCGTCCGTCGTGTCGCCAGGTAAGCGGCGGTTTCTGCATTCGTCCGATCGGGCAGATGCGGGTGGCGCCCCAACGAGCCAAACGGGAGGCGATCTCCTCCTTCTCATCCTCGGCCGCGGCGATCCCGATGGTCGAAACGTGGTCCCGGACCATTTCCGCGCCCTTGAGCACTTCATCCAGATTCGGGGTCGATTTCACATAGATGAAGCGGTTCAGGCAGGAGAGCTGAAAGAGGGTGTCGGTCTCGTAGATGACCGTCCAGGCGGTGGAGCCGTCGCTGCACCATTGTCGCGATGAATCCGGCATGTGGGCGGCGCGGACCTCGTACATGGCCCGGCGAGACGCTATGTCCGCGGCGGCTTCCTTGGGGATGTCGCCGCGTGGATCATTGGCTTCCCGTTTCTCAAGTTCCTCGGCGAGCTTCTGCGCGAACATCAACGCCCAGTTGCTGCTGTCGTCCTCCACGTAGAAGATGTGCGGCGAAAGACAGCCGAGCTGATTCCACGCGACGACGTCATCGGCCGCATCACGGATCAGCCGCTTGGCCTTGTAGCCGCTGACGGCTTCCTTGGTCACGTAGCCGAAACTCACCTGATGCCCATAGCCGAGAAAGCGTGTCTTGGCCGGCAGACGATGTTGGATGGCGTCGAGTGCCTCGTCGGATCCGGTTGCGGTCACGCATTCGCTGTGCTTGAACAACGTGTCTTCCAGCACGTCATTTCCACGCTTCCATTCGGCGATCTCGATGCATGAACCGATCTTGGAATCGGTGTCGTAGAGGGAATGGGCAAACATCCGGGGAATGAAAGACGAGCCGACCGGGCACTTCACAAACTGGGTGGAGCGCAAGAGCAGGCTGAGGACCATGCTCACCATGGTAGGAATCGGAATGTTGCCGGCGGTGATATGGGTGATCATTTCGGGGCCGGTTGCCATGGCGACCTTGCCATTCTCGTTGCGGGCGGCACAGGGGGAGTCGAGACGTTTCAGGTGACCCAGCTCCTGCTGGAGCAGATCTTCCAGTGAATCCCCGTTTAGGCCTTCGAAGAAATGTTCCAGACCGGTGCGGATGGTCTCGCGGGAGAACCCGGTTGCTTGCGGTCCCTTCTCCAAGGTGATCTCACGGAAGGGATAATCCTCCTCCAACCAGTTGTCCGCCGTCTGGGAGATGATGCGGATGAGCGAGCCGGTGTCGCGCACGGCGAGGTAACGCTCGCGGTTGCTGCGGAGCGTCAGCACCGCCTCGGTGATCATGTTCTCGGTGAACTCGGCCTCCGGTCCGAGATCGGCAAGGAAGTAGTTGGGAATCTCAAATTTCATGACTCGTCGATCGTCATCAGGGAACAACCGCGCGGTTCCGACTGGGGCATGCGGCCGATCAGTTCGAATTCATCGCCGTGTCGCACGGCCAGATCTTCGGTCTGGATTGCCATGACGGAATACACATTGGCCAAATCGAAAATGCGCAACAAGCCAATCTCGCCATTTGCGACCTCCGATCCTGTTTCCGGCGAAATCACCTTGGCGTGCGCCCACGGAGGGAAACGGAAAAGACGCGCTTCGTCATTCTCCGCGTTGGTGCCTCGTCCGGTGTCGTAGGCCTGCGAGCTGAGTTCACTCATGCCGTATTCGCAGAGGATGTCGTCCTCCATCACGTCGAGGCGCACGCGGATCTTCCGGTAGAGTTCGAACTTGGGAACCACCCGTGAGCGTCCCTTGTAGCCGCCGGTCTCCATCACCCGCGATTCTGACGGCAACCGGATTTCGATCCGTTCGCGTTTCATGTGATCCAGCAGATGCACAAATGAGAATGCCGTTCCCATCAAGAGGATGGGTGACGTTGCCGATTTCAGCACGTCGAGTGTGTGGTCGAAATCAACTTCCCAGTTGCCCTCTTCATCCACGCAGCCGAGAAACCGGGTGCCTTGATCCCGACCCACGCATTCAAACATGTGCGCGAGTGACGAGTTCGGAGCCGCCTCCGCCGATGGCGTAAGACTGAAGAACGAAAAGTCCGGGCGAGAAACATTGTGGTCGAACCACGAGCGCAGCGACGTTTCGTAAAGCCGCATTGACTCCGCGCAATGGAAATGGCGGCTGCGGGTCTGTTCGGTGGTGCCGCTGGAGAGAAACACGTTGGTCCGACGCTCGGGAGAGAGAACGGTGAGCTCGAACTCCTTGAACATGGCTGCCGGTAAGGCGGGAATCCGGGTCCAGTCGTCGAGTTGCTGCGGCTCGACGCCACGCGAGCGGGCGACGCTCGCCAAAGGTTCGATTGCGTTGAACTGAAGTTGAAACAGCTCCAACGCGTGCCGCCAGAATTCCTCGTCATTCCATTGCTTGCCTGAACGGATGTCCGTGGACATGCGTTCGGCGAATTGGTCGAATGGACAAAGGTCGCTCATGCGGTTTTTGTTCAGCTGGTTTTCCGCGACAGCCTGAGGTGACTCATCGTCACGAGACGAGGCGCGCACCTTCTAGTGCATGACCGGGCCGAAACCAAGCAAATCCCGGCTCGGCTCTCGCTTGGGGTGTTTCCCCATGGCGCTTTAAGGGGCTGAAACCTAGGTTTTTCTTCCCAAACCGTGGCCTGACGTCTATATCCATCTGCCAGTCGAATCGAGGAACGTGGCCCACGCCGAATGAGCGGCGCACGCCCGCCCAAGGGTTCTTTGGCAACCCGCCGTTCGTTTGGCAGAGAATCGAATATGAAGATTGGTATCATTGGTCTTGGTTACGTTGGCCTTCCGTTGGGGTTGCAGTTCGCCCGTTCTGATGTCGAGGTTTTGGGTTTGGACATCGATCAGAAGAAGATCGACGTTTTGAATGATGGCGACAGCTACATTGAGCACATTCCCGGTGAGGCAGTTGAGGAGCAGGTCGACGCAGGACGTTTCTCCGCGAGCACCGATTTTTCCCGGGTCAAAGAGTGCGACGGCGTTCTGATCGCCGTGCCCACCCCGTTGAATAAGAATCGCGAGCCGGACATTTCCTACGTGTTGAAATCCGGAGAAGCCATCGCCCCGCATCTGCCCAAGGGCATCGTGGTGGTGCTCGAATCGACCACTTATCCCGGCACGACGGATGAGCCGTTGCTTCAGGTATTGGAGAAAGGTTCCGGTATGAAGGCGGGTGAGGATTTTCATCTGGCCTATTCGCCGGAGCGCGAAGATCCCGGCAATCCTGACAGCAAGGTGGCGATCATTCCAAAGGTCATCGGCGGATTGACCCCGGCCTGTCTGGAGAAGGCAAAGGAGATCTACGGCCAAGCCATCAAGACCCTGGTGCCCGTCTCATCCTGTCGGGCGGCGGAGGGGACCAAGCTGTTGGAGAATATTTTCCGCGGTGTGAACATCGCTCTCGTCAACGAGCTGAAGCAGGTCTACGCCGCAATGGACATCGATGTCTGGGAGGTGATCAACGCCGCCAAGACCAAGCCCTTCGGCTACATGCCGTTCTTTCCCGGTCCCGGACTGGGCGGACACTGCATTCCGATCGATCCGTTTTACCTGACGTGGAAGGCGCGGGAATATGACCAGAGCACGCGCTTCATTGAGCTCGCGGGAGAGGTGAACACCGCGATGCCGATGTATGTCGTTCATAATACAATCGAGGCGTTGAACTCGCAGAAGAAGTCCGTGAACGGCAGCAAGATTCTTATG
>JAYPXF010000026.1:0-3192 GCA_038154405.1 Verrucomicrobiales bacterium
CGTCCCCGCGATCATGGAGATCGAGGACTCGTTGGGATCACCTGATCCACACGTCGTGTCGGCGCCCTGGAAACTCGTGGTCTAGCTCTCGATCTTCTCGAGCGCTTCCTTCACCGATGCGTCATCGGGGAACTGCTGGAGGATGGTTTCATACTCCATGATCGCCGAAGACAGCTGACCGAGTTGCACGTAGGCTTCGGCGATCTTCTTGGAAGTGTCGATCGCCTCGGTCTGCATGCCGAGTTTGAGGTAGGCTTCCTTGAGGATCTCCAGCGACTGATAGTCAAGCGGCTGCGAGTCGACGATGACCTGAAACATGTCGATCGTCTGCTGCAGTTGCGCCTGTTCGGCAGGTGTGAGCGCGCCGGCCATTGGGGTAAAGGATAGCCACGTACGTGGCGCGTCTGTCGAGTGCGGTTTTCCCCGGATCCGGGGAATCTGAGTAATCAGTAATCAGTGGTCAGAAAGCCTGCGCGATCGCGGATTACTGATCACCGATGACCGATTGCCCGGGTGAACGCCTCCATTGGTGGTTCCTGCGGGGAATCAGTTTGGCGAACCCAACTGGTCCGTCACCGCCTTGGTGGCTTCTTCGAGTTCGAAGGGCTTTTGGAGAATGATCGTGCCGTATTGCTCGATCAGCAGGCGTTCGGCCTCCTTCAGGTATCCGGATGCGAGCACAAATTTGGTGCCTAGATAATGCTCGGTGACGCGGGCAATCAGCTGCAGGCCGGTGATCTTGCCCATGTTGTAGTCCGTGAAGACCAGATCCGGCGGCATGTCCATCTGTTCGAGCATCGCCCAGGCTTCTTTCGGCCCTTAGGCGGTCAACACTTCGTAGCCGGCCGCCACCAGACAATGTTGCGTGAACGTGAGCACAAACTCCTCGTCGTCAACGAGCAGGATGCGGCCGCTGCCCTTCACAATGTCCGGCTGGTCCGATTCCTCCTCCGGCGCAGCGGCCCCAGCTGCCAACGGCAGGTACAGATGAAAGGTCGTGCCGTCTCCCGGACGGGAATCCACCTCCAGCAATCCCTTCGCCTCGCTCACCGCCTTGTGCACGCTGGCCAATCCGAGGCCCGTGCCTTTGCCGGCCGGTTTGGTGGTGAAGAAGGGATCGAAGATCTTCTTCATCAATTCCTGTGGAATGCCGCCGCCGGTGTCCTCGATCAAACAATGGGCAAGGGTCGCACCCGGCTCGGCACCTATCTCCGCGGGCTGCACCTCGATGTCGATCGCGCGTTCGAGTTTGTGTCGCGCCAACTGACCGGCGTCTTCAATGAGCTGATTGAGGTCAATGACCTCGGTCTTGTCTTCGGACGCACGGCTGAAGGAAAGCAGCTGGCGGGTGATGTCGGCGGCGCGACTGGCGGCGTCGGAAACCTGGCGGAGTTTCTGTCGGGCATCATCCGGGATCGCCTGGTCGGCCAGGAGAAGTTTGATGTTGCCGCGGATGGCCTGGAGCAGGTTGTTGAAATCGTGGGCCATGCCAGCGGCCAGGGTTCCGACCGTTTCCATCTTCTGTGACTGGAAGAGCTGTTCCTGGATCTTGCGATTCTCGGTGATATCGCGTTCGAAGGAGGCGTAGCCGATCAGGTTGCCATTGCGTTCGCGAACTGGTGCCGCGGACACGGCGACGGGATAGCGATGACCGTCGACACGGACGTTCGTCATTTCTCCGCTCCAGTCGCGACCGTTCTCCAGCGCGGTCTTCCATTCGGTGATCTGATCGCCCTCGCTGATGTCCCGGAACATGTCGGCGGTCTGGCCGATGACATCCTCGATCGTGTATCCGGTGACCCGATGGAAGGCCGGATTCACGAAATTCACACGGAAGTTCGAGTCCATCATGAACACGGCATCAGGCCTGCACTCGAGCGCGGCCATCACCCTGTGCATGTGGGACTCCCGGCGATGCCGCTCACTGACATCCCGCGCAGTTTATCGGCGAGTTCGCCGCCGGCATCCATGTCTAGCGAATGGTTCAACTCGTTGATGATGGACTGGGCGCGCAGGATGTTGTTGTTGATCCTGGAATTGTGGGCGATCGGGTCCTCGTCCGTGAATGCCTCGACGGCGAGCTCCAAAAAGCGGAGCGCGCCGTCGTAGAGCGTGAGCACGAGGTTACCCGGAGCGGCCGTCTGGGTGGCGACCGTCTTGTAGGACTGTAGTGGGTTGCTCTGATTCATGATGCTGGTCTATTCGTTTTCTTTGAGCCCAAGTGCCAGGAGATGCGCGAGTCCCCGCATGGTTTCGCGAGAGGGATACGCAGGATCTCCGACTAGTTCCCGGCCGCGCTGCACCACGTCGGCGCGCACTTCCGGCAAGGCGTCCAATGCCCGGCGCAACGAGTCAACCGCGCGGGATTCAGTCCTGTCAGTCTCCGAGGATTCCGGCTTTTCAGCCCGTTGCGGCCCTGTGCTTCGTTCAACTGGCTGCGTATGGGGCTTGTTATCGATAAGCATGTTGTTTCATTCCTTCCCAGATAGACGGTGTTTTTATGTTGGCGTCACCGATGGCTTATCTATCGGCGGTCGGGGTCTCGACTTTAGCCGTTTTTTGCGCCCAATGAACTGAGCTCTTCAGCCACGGAATAGGCCCCAAAACGGCGGGGGGAATCCAGAATGGCCCGTGAATGGCCATTTCCGCGCACGCCCATTGGTGGGATTGGTAGAAGCGACGGGCAGAATTCACCACGTACTGCCGGCTGGCATCGAACACCTCGTCGGCAGACGAGGCAATCGTCGCCTCCGGACCGGCCACCAGCTTGAGCTGCCAACCCAACCGTGGCGGAGGATAGGGACGGTATTCGGACAATTGAGCAAAAAGCACGGAATCGCAGCCCTAGGCCTGTTGGATTCACAACACCAGATCATGAGGTAAAGGTTCATTAGGAGCCTAGGCAGACTGTCCGGTCTGTCTGTTTAGCCATTCTCGTGAAACGGGCGCGACTTCGAAGGCTTGACGGGCAACCAAGCCCCATTGCAGTAGTGGCTCAAGCGCGTCCATGCCGTTCACGTGGTTTCGATTGTCCTGGCTGGCAGCCAGGGGTAGAGGGCCACCCGCTTCACCTTCGTCGAAAGTGGTGACCGGTAGACGTTTTCAGGCTCGTAATCCGGACCCTGAACATAGTCGTTTTCATGAATCGTGGTGCAGCCGACTGCGGCAAGCCCGACGGCAAAAAGGGCGGGG
>JAYPXF010000026.1:3292-4348 GCA_038154405.1 Verrucomicrobiales bacterium
CCTCGCCCTTTCTCTCACGTATATCTCCACCCCGATCCATCAACGCGCCAAAAACGGATCATCTGCCACGGCTTGTTGTGTGGCATCAGTTCAAAAAAAACGCCGCCCCGGAGCGGGACGGCGTTGCGAATTGTCTGGAAGGCCGCCTAATTGACTTCCTTCACGGAGGAGGCGACGAGGATCACCTTGGCGTCCTTGCCTTTACCTTCCTTCTTGAGCTTGCCCTTGGCGATCACGGCCTGACCCTTGCCTTTGCCACAAGCGCTGGCGGCATCACCTTCGAGGAAGAAGATGCGGGTGATTTCCTTGCCATCCTTGTTCTTCTTGGTTTGGCGGATGGCATTGGCGCAGCCGTCACCCTTGCCGAGTTCGCAGTGGGCACAAATGAGGTCACCCTTGATGGTGCGTTCCTTGTCAGCGTTCTTCTTCTTGGCGCCCTTCTTCTCTTCGGCCACGGCACCGGTGGTGAGGGCGAACGCGAAAGCGAGGGATAGGGCGGCAGTGATGAGTTTCTTCATAATGATGTTTGCTTACGGTTAATGGTTCAACGGTCAGACCGCCTTGCCGGGGGATCTGTTCATCGTTGGAGCGCGGAAAATGCCATTTATTCCGGACAGGTCAAGCGCGACGGGAAAGCGGACACAAAGATCTAACATTGCGGCGATCGGCGTGTCTGATTCAGTTGAATCCAACGAACGGGCACCGTGGCCCGCGCATTTCGCCTTTTCCTTGGCTTGCCGCCCCGCTGTTTCCGTCTAACCTCGCCAAATCCCGATCGCACCATGAACGCCAAAGTCATTGCCTGTCTCTGCCTGCTCGCCGGCCTGCTCGGCGGATACAAACTCGGACGAAGCGCCGCCAGCTCGAACCCGCAACCGGCGCCGCCAACGGAACGGGAAAAACCAGCGGCGAAAAGCTCGGCGATCGCCCAGCCAGTGGCAAAGCGTGACGCAGAATCTTCGACCGCGCCACAGGTGAACACCCTTTCGCTCGATTCGATCGCGGATCGCATCCGGTTGGCATTGGCGCAAAGCAGCAGCAGTCGCCGGACAGCCG
>JAYPXF010000026.1:4358-4600 GCA_038154405.1 Verrucomicrobiales bacterium
TTTACTTGGCTTGCGGACGCGCTGATTCCGTCTAACCTCCGCAGTTCCCGAATACACCATGAATGCCAAAGTCATTGCCTGTTTCTGCCTTCTCGCCGGCCTGCTCGTCGGCTACAAACTCGGACACCGCGCCGCCAGTTCCAACGCCCAGTCGACCCCGCCGGCGGAGCAGAAGAAACCGGCGGCGAATCGCTCGGCCATCGCGCAATCTGTCACTGAGCGCGAAACGGACACCGCAGCCG
>JAYPXF010000026.1:4736-8269 GCA_038154405.1 Verrucomicrobiales bacterium
TCGCGGACCGGGTGCGACTCGCGCTGGCTCAGAGCAGCAGCAGCCGGCGGGCAGCCCACGTCGCAACCGCGCTGCGCGGCATCAATGCCCAGCAAGCCGCCCAGTTGGCCGAAATGCTGAGATCCGAGATCAACGGCAGCTACGGCTACACCATCGCCTATGCCCTGATGCCAATCTGGGCCGCGGGTGATCCACAGTCGGCAATGGAATTCGCCAAGAGTCTCACCAGTTCCACCCGTCGCAACTATGCCATTCACGGAGTGCTGACCGGTTGGGCGCAGAACAATCTCGAAGATGCCCTCGCCTACGTCCAATCCATGCCCAAGGGAACCGATCGAACCACCGCGGCGCGCGCATTGATGACCGAGATTGCCGCGCGCGATCCCAAGCGGGCATTGGCATTGATCACCGAGGAGAATCTCCACAGCACGCGTTCCACCAGCGAATTGACCAGTGTGTTCAAGACCTGGGGACGACTGGACCCGGTCACCGCGGCACAGGAAGTCATGAAACTGCCGGCGGGTTCGCAAAAGACCTATGCCATTCGCAATCTCGTGGGTGAATGGGCGAAGAATGATCCGGATGCCGCGCTGGCATTTGCACAGAATCTGGAGGATGCATCGGCCAAGAGTTCAGCCATTGCCGCCGTGATTGGAGCCATCGCCCAGGAAGATCCCCAGCGAGGAGCGCAGCTTGCCTTGGGATTGAAGGGCCGTTCGCAACGGGATGCGGTGATGCAGTTGATTCCCTCATGGGCGGACAAGGATCTGCAGGGCGCTGTCGCCTTTGTCCAAAGCCTGCCGGAAGGTCCGGCGCGGCAATCGGCAATGACATCAATCGGCAGCAAGTGGGCGCAGACCGATCCGGCAGCTGCAGCGGAATTTGCCATGCAGTTGCAGCCCGGCACTTCGCGTAACAATCTCATCCGTGCCGTTGCCGGCGCCTGGGGCCAGAAGGATGCCGGCGCCGCCATGACCTGGGTCAACGATCTGCCTTCAAGTTCCGCCAAGGTCTCCGCGATGTATGACATAGTGAACCGATTGGCCGATCGCGATCCCGCCGATGCCGCCAAGTGGATTGAGACGATTCCTTCCGGCTACTCCCGTTCCCGGCTCTATGACGACATCGCGCGCACCTGGGTGAAGCAGGATCCCGGCGCGGCCATGGCCTGGGCCAAGGCGCTCAAGCCGGGCGAAGGCCAGCGCAATGCCCTGCGCGACATCGTCAACGGATTGACCGCCAAGGATCCCGCGAAGGCCGCGGCGTTCGCTTCCGAATTCACCGGCGGAAATCTGAATTCCATGGCGGAGACCATCGCGTACAGTTGGGGGCAGAAGGATCCCGCCGCCACGATGAACTGGATCGCGGCGATCGAGGACAAGACTGCGCAGGCAGGGGCTTACAGCCGCCTGTTCGGTGCTTGGGACAATGTCGATCCCGCCGCCGCCGCCCAAGCTGCGATCAACATACCGGAACTCAGCAACAAGGGATCCATCGTCTCCAGCCTCGCCAATCAATGGGCTCGCGATGACGCCAATGCCGCCATTGACTGGGTGAACACGATCACGGATGAAAAGATCCGGAACAGTGCCGTATCCGGGATGATTTCCGGCCTTGCCCAGACTTCGGGCGAGACCGCTGCCGAACTCGTGGCCGGTTTGCCGCCGGGCTCCGAGCAGGACAAGGCGGCGGTGACGGTTGTGGGCCGCTGGGCGGGAACCGATCCGGGTGCCGCCGCCGGCTGGGTTTCGCAGTTTCCCGAAGGTGACGCGCGCAAGAATGGCATGCGCACACTCTTCGGTTCCTGGGGACGTTCCGATGCCCACACCGCTTCCGAATACCTCGCCCATCTCCCGGATGGACCCTCGCGCACGTCCGCCATCGAGTCCTTTGTGGACGCCGCCGACTCGCGCAGTCCCGAAGCTGCCGCGCAATGGGTCACGCAGCTGTCTTCGGAAGACAAACGCACGCAGGGCCGCATCGAGCAGGTCGCTCGTTACTGGCTGCGTTATGATCGCGTGGCGGCGGAGGCGTGGTTGGGCACGGTTTCAATACCCGACGCCCGGCGCGAGTATCTGCTGAAACAGGCAAACTCCGCCCGGACGATTTCATCGTCCTATCGCTATCGTTCGGGATTCGACGGCACCACCGAGGCGACCACCATCCGCGCCTTCTCTCCGTGAGTCGGAGAATCTGCTGACGCTCGCAGGGCGTTCTTCAATCACTGTGTCCGCTCTCCTGACCGCGCCACCAGCATGACCGGAGGTCTCCCAACCAACCGAAACCTTCGGTCGTAAATGCGGCTCGGTCAGGAGACCGGCTACAGCGTGAGTAACGAATACGGCATTTACGGATTTCGAATCCTCCGGTTTGTTGCACTCGCGTCAAGTCGAGTAACACATCATTCATATAGTCCAAGGACTCGTCACCCGCACATTTGGTTTCGTGTTCGGCCATCAATCTGGTTAGAAGAACGGCGTGCCTGCCTCTGCTCAAGAACGAACCCTGCCATTCGGTGATGTCCTGCTGGTGATGCACCCGGAAGATTCCGTGGCGATCGCCAAGCGGCCGATTCCGGAGGGAACAGAGTTGCCCGGTGCGCCTTCGCCATTGCGGGCCAATCAGACGATTCCGCCGGGACACAAGATCTGTATTCAGCCGGTTGCAAACGGTGACCCGGTGAAACGTTACGGTCAGACCATTGGATTTGCAGATGGTGACATCCCGGTGGGGGACCATGTGCACGTGCATAACGTGGAACTGGGTGCATTCAATCGTGATTACGCCTATTGCACCGACGCCGGCAAGGTCGACCATTATTCCGACGATCAGTTGCGCACCTTTCAGGGCTTCGCCCGTCCGGGCAATCGCGCCGGCACGCGCAATTACATCGCGGTCATTTCCAGCGTGAACTGTTCCGCATCCGTTTCGCGATACATCGCTGAACGGTTCACTGCCGATATGCTGCAGCGGGATTTTCCGAACGTGGATGGCGTGATCGCCTTCAAGCACACCAGCGGTTGCGCGAATGATCCGGGCGAACCCACCTTTGTCCTGCAACGCGTTTTGGCCGGCATCGCCCGTCATCCGAACATCGGCGGCTACCTGCTCGTGGGACTCGGTTGCGAGGTGAACCAGGTGCAGGCGATCGTGAAGAACGAACATCTCGACGCGCCGCGCGAGGGCGAACAGGCACCGATTGCCATGGATATCCAGACGCTCGGCGGCATCCGCAAGACGGTCGAGGCCGGCGTGAAAGCCGTGGCTGATCTGTTGCCGCGCGCGAACGATGTCGTGCGCTCGGAACAACCGTTGGCAAAGCTAGCGCTGGCCATGAACTGCGGCGGGTCCGACGGGAACAGCGGCATCACCGCCAATCCGGCCTTGGGGGTTGCGTCGGACGAAATCGTCCGTCACCACGGCATCTCCGTTCTGGGCGAAACCACCGAGGTTTATGGCGCCGAGCATCTGCTGACGCGTCGCGCCGTATCCCGCGAAGTCGGCGAGAAACTCGTCGACATGATCCGTTGGTG
>JAYPXF010000026.1:8279-24571 GCA_038154405.1 Verrucomicrobiales bacterium
TTGGTGGGAGGACTACGCCGAACAACACCAGGTTTCCATCAACAACAATCCCAGCATCGGCAACAAGGCCGGCGGTCTTACCACAATCTACGA
Source organism: Verrucomicrobiales bacterium (assembly GCA_038154405.1). Lineage (GTDB taxonomy): Bacteria > Verrucomicrobiota > Verrucomicrobiia > Limisphaerales > JAYPXF01. The sequence goes on from JAYPXF010000026.1 coordinate 8,373, forward strand.
GAAGAGTCTCGGCGCGGTGGCCAAAGGCGGACAATCACCGCTTGCCGCGGTCTACAAGTACGCCGAACCGGTCACCACTCCGGGCTTTGGATTCATGGATACCCCCGGCTTCGATCCCATCAGCATGACCGGCCTGGTCGCCGGCGGCTGCAACGTCGGCGTCTTCACCACCGGCCGCGGCAGCGTGTATGGGTGCAAGCCCACACCCTGTATCAAGGTCGCCACCAACACACCGCTTTACAACTGGATGGAAGACGATATGGACATCAACGCCGGCACCATTCTCGACGGCACGGAAAGTGTCGGACAGGTCGGAAAACGGATCTTCGAAAAGATCCTCTCAGTCGCCAACGGCGAACGCACCAAGAGCGAACTCAACGGCATCGGCGACGAGGAATTCGCTCCCTGGATCCTTGGTTCCGTCCTTTGATGTCCTTAGGAATTTAGCTACGAGCGCAGGTCACCTAATTGGGGATCACCAACCAATGATCCGTGCGTTTCAGGGCATTTGTGCTGGCCTGCATTGCCTTTCGCAGTTGGATGTTGTCGACCTGTGACACACTTCCATCTGTGAGGGCGATATTCCCGGCGTCATTGTGATGTTGATAGACGTGGGTGGGATCTCGTCCGCGGACAAAACGGAACCGGCTGAAGGCTGCGTCCTCGATGACTTGGATTCCGGCGAGGGCTGGGCCAACATCGAGGTTGGCGGCGGCATCGGTCTAGCTGATATTCGCGTCCCCGGCCATGACACCGGCCGGAGATGTCTCATCCGCATTGAGATTCAGGAAATAGCTGGTCGAAGCGTCATACCCAACTCCGCTCACATGGTCGCGAGACCATCCGGACAGAAGAAACCCTTGCCGGGCGTCGTTGACCAATCGAAAGCCTCGGAGTCGTCCTTCGCCCGGTTCCCCCGACAGCGCAAAATCGAAGGACTGCCGAGTTCATTCGAAAGCGATCCTCAATGTGCCCACACGGCATGAAAATCCACGTTCGTTCGGGTGGTGTTGGTCAGTGCGATGGAATGATGTGGTGTCGTCACCACCAGACCTGGAACCTGCTGGTAGGGATAACGGTCGCCGCTATCCGAAGCGAAGATCTTCATCGCGAGGGAGTTCTGTTTCAGATGGCTCACGCAACGGATCCGAATGTAGTCCGGCTTTCGCTTGGCAGTTCCGGCACACCAGAGGCTGCCGAGGACAACTGCGCCGATCAGCACTACAGCCAGTTCGATGCGGGTGAAGGCGTGCGTCTGAGATGAAAGGCGATGCTTCATCCTTGCGTCCAACCTACACCGTGCTTCGCGCGATTTCACGCAGCCATTGCTTGAGCTGACGGCGGGCTTCGCGATCCACGTAATGGAAGATGCGGTGGAGTGCGTCCTGGTAGCGGTAGTCCGAATGACCGGAGACCTTGATCTCTTCGAAGCCCAGTCCATCACGCAATGCAAAATAGTTGCGATAGAGATCGGCGTGCCGGATGGGTTTGCCGGTGGACTTGGTGAGGTAGTCGTTCCGCTGAAGATTATCACGCCGACCAGGCAGCCGGACGATGCATTGGGAATCCGTGTAGAGTCGCGCCGGGACGGGATTCGCCGCCGCCAGTGCCCAGAGCGCGGTCTCGACCTCGAGTTGGGTCGCACTGGTGTCCGTGAACCGGTTTGAGAAACAGCGTTCAGCGACACCGTCGGCCGTGATGTCCTTGACCGGCTGTTCGAGATAATCGGCCGGCACAAGCAGGGCGATGCCGATGCCGATGCGACGTTGGGGATTCAGGCTGCCATCGGTGAACAGAACATGGTCTCCGGAATCGGGTTCTGTATCACGCGCAGGCATGAGAATCAGATCTCGCCGACGTAATGGACGCGGATCTTGTTGGTGAGACCGGCTTGTCCGTAGGGTTCGCCCATGGCCATCACGATCGGATCCCCGTTCGCTCCCCAGTCATTGTCGAGAATGATCCGATCGACCGCCTTGACGAACTCCACGCTGTCGGCCGGCGTGTCCATGTAGCGGGGCACAACCCCATAGAGCACCGACATGCGGCGCAGGGCGTCCGCATTGGAACTGAACGCGAGGATCGGAACGGGCAGTTTGTTCTGGGCGAGATAGCTGGCGCCGCCGCCCAACTGGGACCACGTGACGATCAGTTCCGCTCCCAGGTCGTTCACCATCACCTTGACGCCGTGGGCGAGAGCGGCCGTGCGGTAGCGGGAATCACGTGGCGCTTTCGGTTGAGCGAAAGTCCGTTTTTCCTCGTAGATGTATTCATTTGTGATGCGGGCAATGCGACGCATGGTGCGAACGGTCTCCACGGGATACTTTCCGACTGCGGTTTCACCGGAGAGCATGACGCAGTCGGTTCCGTCAAAGATTGCGTTTGCCACATCCGTGGCCTCGGCGCGTGTGGGCACCGGAGCATCGACCATGCTCTGCAACATCTGCGTGGCGACGATGGTCGGTTTGCCGTGGTGATGACAGGCGCGCAGGATCTTCTTCTGGCTGATCGGCACTTCGGCTACGTCCATTTCCACACCCAGATCGCCACGGGCGACCATGATCACGTCTGATTCTTCCAAAATCTCTCCGAGACATTCCATGGCCTGCGGTTTCTCGATCTTGGACACCACGGGAATGAACGCACGAAACTCACTGCCGAAGGTGCTGAAGTAGTTGCCATCCTTGGTTTCGCTCTTGATCGGCCGCTTGGGCCGTGCGCCCAGTTCGCGCAGCCGGTCCTTCAATTCCCGGACATCCTCGGGACGTCGCACGAAGCTCAGGGCCAACAGGTCGAACCCGGCCTTCACGGCAAACTCGACGCATTGTTCGTCCCATTCGGTCAGGGAGGGAAGACTGAGGTGGGTGTCGGGCAGATTGATGCCCTTGGCCGAAGTGATTCGACCGCCGACCTTGACCTCGCAGAGTAGCTCCGGCTCGCTCGAACTGACGGCCTCAAGACATTCAAGCCGCACGTTGCCGTCGTCCAGATACACCCGGTGACCGGCCTGTACGTCGTTGAGGAAATCGGACCGATTGACCCCGAACACGACTGGCTCATCGGTCCTGGGAGCAATCGTCTCGTGTGCGTCACCCACGAAGCGGACCCGGCCGCCCTCGGTCAGATCAACCCCGCCGTCGACCACCTTGCCGACCCGCAGTTTGGGTCCGGACAAGTCGCCCAGCACACCGATGTAACGGTCCGTCAGCTTTGCCGCCTCCCTGACGTTGCGTCGCATCCGCTCGAAATCCTCGAAGGTGCCGTGCGAGAAATTGATGCGGAACACGCGGACGCCTTCATCGATCAGCTGTCGGATCATCGGAACCTCGGCACTGGCCGGTCCCAAGGTGGCGACAATCTTGGATAGGACGAAGTGGTGTTTTCTCATGTATCAGGCCCGACGGGCGCGCATGCACCACCGGGTGTGGAAGGATGTAGCAGGGAAGGTGTGGAAGGCTCCAGATCTAAGTTCCAGTGGTGCGGACGAGTCGATAACTTTTCTGTTTCCTTTTTCCCTGATCCGTAATCTCCTCGGACCTCGCTATGGAACGGATCAAGTCGCTCATGTTCGTGCTCGCCGTCTCGCTGGTGACCCAGACGGTGGCCCAGCCGATTCCCGATCGGCCGGAGAAGCTCAAGTTTCCCAAGCTGAATTACGAGCCGCCCAACCCGGCGGATTACCGGGTGCAGTTGAAATCCGGACCGGTCGCCTACCTGGTGCCCGACCGGGAACTGCCGCTCATCAACATCTCCATCGGGATTCGCGCGGGGGCTTACGTGACTGCGAAAGGCAAGGAGGGTCTGGCGGGCATGACCGGTTATCTGCTCTCCAAGGCGGGAACGAAGAGTTGGAAGGCGGATGACCTTGATGAGCATGTGGCGTTTCTGGCCGCACGACTGAGCAGTTCCATGGGCGACACGTCGGGCAACGTGAATCTGAACCTGCTGTCCAAGGACCTTGACGAAGGACTGAAGGTCCTGCGTGAAGTGCTGGCTCAGCCGAGCTTTGAGGAGGCGAAGATCATTCTTCGCAAGGATCAGCTGGTGCAGTCCATGAAGCAGCGCAATGACGATCCTCGCGGTCTTGAACGCCGCGAGCGGACCCGCCTGGTTTACGGCGAGGATTTTTATCTGAACCGTTTGAGCACCAAGGACTCCATCGAGTCGATCTCACAGACCGACCTGAAGAAATTTCATCGGGACTGGTTTGTGCCCAAGAATTTTGTATTGGCGGTCAGCGGTGATTTTGATCGGAAACAGATGACGGCGAAACTCGAGAAACTCTTTGCCAAGTGGCCCTACAAGGGGAAGACGCCGCCTCCCATTCCAACCAATTACACGATGGCCAAACCCGGTGTGTACATTGTCGAAAAGGACGTGCCCCAAGGGCGGGTGAACGTGATCATGCCCGGCATCTCGCGCGACGATCCGGAGTATTTTGCCTCGCAGATCATGAACGACATTCTGGGCGGAGGTGGTTTCACTTCACGCATCATGAACCGTGTTCGTTCTGACGAAGGTCTGGCTTATTCGGCCGGTTCGGCGCTTCCGGGCGGTGTCCATTACCCGCAATACTTCATTGCGGGATTCCAATCGAAGTCGCTCACCGTCAGCTATGCCACTGCCATCGTGATGGAGGAGTTCAAACGGATCGCGGCCGATAAGGTAACCGACGAGGAACTTGCCACCGCCAAAAAGTCGTACATCGAGACATTCCCGCAGGCCTTTGCCACCAAGGGGCAGATCGCATCTCGCTTTGCGGACGACGAAGTCAGCGGACGCTTCGCCAAACGGCCGAACTACTACCAAGCCTATCGCGGCAACATTGAGAAGGTGACCGCTGCCGATGTCCAGATGGTTGCGAAACGACTCGTGAGGCTCGACGATGCCATCATCCTGTTCGTGGGCAAGAAGGTCGAAATCATCAAGGGGCATCCGGATCACAAGACCAAGGTGTCGGATCTTTCCAAGGGACCGATCTTGGACGTTCCGCTGCGTGATCCGCTGACCTTGGAGCCGATCAAGTAGCGAACTTCTCCGTAGCAGTCGACGTGAGGAGGCTCTAACTTTGGATTCCAACGTAGTTTCTAATCAGAGCCTCCTCACTTCGGCTGTTACACTGTGTTGGATTGGGGCATCCTGCTAATTTGGCCAATCCCGTTTCCTCGCGAATATTCCCTTGGCCGCGGACATCGAACATGGGAATCATCCTGCCCATGCTGAAGCAAGCCTCTCTATTCGTTGCGTTGTGTTCCTTCGCCTTTCTGCAGACTGCAATCGGTGAAGTGGAGTGGAACGTGTTTCGCGGTCCCACCGGACGCGGTCATTCCACGGCCAAGAATGTCCCGGTGAAATGGGATGCGAGCAAGGTCGCCTGGAAACTGAATCTCAAGGGCACGGGGCAATCTTCAGCGGTGAATGCCGGCGATCGACTGTTTCTCACCGGTGCGTCGAAAGACGCTTCGGAGCGCCACGTGTTCTGTGTGCACAAGGACACCGGCAAGCTGCTGTGGGAAAAGACGGTGAAGTCGGATCGCCCGGACAAGGCCCATGCCATGAACAGCATGGCCACGCCGACCTGTGCGACCGATGGCGAGAGGGTGGTGGCGTTCTTTGGTCCGGCCGGCATCCATTGCTTCGACCTCAACGGCAAGAAACTCTGGTCACGCGATCTCGGGACCTTCCCTGGTTCCTGGGGGACGGCGGCGTCTCCGATCATCGTGGACAACAAGGTCGTCCAGAACTGCGACGCCATCGGTGAATCATCATTGATCGCACTGGACATCCTCAACGGCGAAACCGTCTGGAAAAGTGAACGAGCAGACAAACCTCGCGGCGGTTGGAGCACGCCGGTGTTGATCGACATCGGCAAGCGCCAGGAGTTGGTGCTCAACGGCGAATTCGGCGTACGTGGATACGATCCGGAAAGCGGCAAGGAACTCTGGTTCTGCAAGGCCTTCAACGGTCGTGGTTCTCCCATACCGGATTATGATGGAAAGAATCTCTTCGTCGTAAATGGCAAGCCAGGTGACATCTATTCGGTGACTCCGGGCGGTTCGGGCGATGTGACAAAATCCCGCATGCTCTGGCATGCCAAACGTCCGCGGGGACGGGATCTGCCATCACCGGTCACGGTGAACGGCTTCGTTCTGGCCGCGGGCATGACCTCCGGCGAAGTGACCTGCTATGACGCGAAGACGGGCAAGATTCATTGGAGCGAGAAACTGCCGCTGACTCAGCGGGGCGAAATCGCCGCATCGCCGCTGGTGGCCAATGGCTTGGTCTACTTCACCACGGTTTACGGTGGCGAGACCGTCGTGGTGAAACCCGGCCGGGAGTTTCAGGTAGTCGCCTCCAATTTGCTCGACGCGGACAGTTCGGAGAAGTTCCGCTCGACGCTGTCGCCGATTGACGGGCGCCTTTATCTACGATCTCAGTCGACGCTCTACTGCATCGGCAGGTGATCCCGTTTGGAAGCCATGAGATTGCCCCGTCGGGCCCATGACCCTGAACAGGCCACTGTCGTCACTTTGGCGGGCAAGACTGCGGCGGACGGTTTCGAGGAGAGCCTTGTTGGTAAAGGGCTTGGGCAGGAAGTACACACCAACGTCGAGCTCGTGATCTGCGCCGACGAGGTCCGGACTGTAACCGCTTATGTAAAGCACTTTCAGATCCGGGCGGTCTTTCAGGAATTCCTGTGACATCTCCATGCCGTTCAATCCTCCCGGCATCATCATGTCCGTCACGAGCAGGTCGATGTGTGCCCCATCCGACTGCCAGACCTCGCGTCCGGCCAGACCGTTCTCGGCGAAGTGCACCGTATAACCGAACCGTTCGAGCGTTCGGGCGATCATGCGGCGCAGCGGGTCCTCGTCCTCGACCACCAGAATTGTTTCATGGCCGTCCAACACCTCGGCCTTGGTCACTATCACCGTCTCCGCCTTCGACATCGATCATCTCAACCGACAGGAGTACGAACCGCTCCTTGCCATCGGCAGTGCTCAGGCGGAACTCCATGCCACGCAGGGAGCTTTCCTTCTCCAACATCTGCTGCATGCGGGTCAAGAACTGACCGTCCAAGGCGATGCCCAGCTCGCGGAAGCGGCGCGACACGACGTCACGTCGCCGGTAGGTGAACTGCGACATGAAACTGTCGTTCACATCGAGCACCACGTGTTCATCGCGCGTCAGGATGGCGACCGGAATGGGGCTGGCCTTGAACGCAGTGGCGAAACAGTTCTGCGTCTGTGTCACCCGGCGCTGCAGAAAGGCCACCCACCAGAACGAGGCGATCAGGATGCAGGCCATGCCGCCGATGGCGCCGAACAGCCGGGGCAGGGTCCATCAGGGCGGCGGCGCGACAAGTTCGATGTGACGGGCTGAATCCACCAGCAGGCGGACATCCTGCGAATTGCGATGTTCACTCTCGTTCAGTTCACAGATGCCGGTCGCCCGAATGATACCGTCGATCTCAAACTCCTCGAGATCCATGCGACCGACCCGTCGACGCAGGACGACCGGAACGGTGATGTTCCCGTCGCGCAGCATCAGCACGAACTCGCGTACTCCCTGTGTCTTGCTGAGCAGGACCCCTTCCAGCGAGGCCCGGCGTCCGTTCATCTCCGCGGTGAGAACACGCTCGGCGTGGGTGTGTGTCGCCTCTGGCACGTCGGCCCGGTCGAGGATCTTGACCACCGCATCCTCGATCGCCGGGCGGGCAGAACTGAGCATGGGGAATCCGACCACGTTCACCCGGTCGCCAACCTGTGCCTTGGGCGAGTCTGACAGTTTCACCTCCAGGCTGCCGGTGTCGTCTTCGACATACAACTTGCCCGGCCAACTCAGCGTGACGACACCTTCCATCCGGTTGCGATGCTGATGTGCGTCCTCGATGCGAAAGGTCTTCAGGTCGGCGATCTTGCGCACTCCGATTCCAAAGGGATCTGCCGCGATGAGGAGACCAGAACGCGCGAACCGATCACATGACCTTGGCGGTTGAACCGGGCCTGGGACACACCTTCAATCCGCACCTGTGCATCGACATAGTCCGCCGGACTCAGCCCGGCACCTTCGTGCAGCAGCACCGGAAAAACGGGTCCGTAGCGATTCAACCTGATCAGCATGTTCGTACCGACCGGCTTCGCCCTGCGGTTGATCCCCTCGGCAAAAATGTAGCTGCCGTCCGATTGGCCCACCATCATGGCGCCGGCGTGTCCGGGCTTGGGTATGGGCAGCGAATTCGTGCCCGTGATCCGCAGTTCCTCGACCACGATACGTGGCGAGAGTCCACTGGGCTCGGTATAACCCTGCAATGTCACTCCGGCACCCACAAACAAGTTGGTGGCGTTCGCAGGCGGCACAATCTCGACGCCGCCCACTTCGTCCTGCAAGAAGGTCGGCCCCTTCTGCGGGGCGTGAAACGTGATCACTCCGGAGAAACGAACCTGCGAATGCTCTTCACGGTGGTGTAGACCTTCACGGGATAGGTGTTCGCGTTTCCTCGCGAGGCATCCGGCGCGGCCAAGATCTGAATCTGGGCGGAACCGAGATAGACATCACCGCGGTCGTGTTCTGTGAATCCGATGACATCCACGAGATCGCCCGCGCGCACGGGCAGATCCACCATGGGCTGTACCCTCATGCGACCGGTTTCGTCGCGCACGGTGAAATCGCGTCTCCCTTCGGCGACGGACAAGACCTCACCGCGTATCCGTGGACGGTAGGCCCACAACTCATTCGGTCGGATACTCCGCAACACTGATAGGGTGTGCAGTTTTCGCTCAAAAGGAGTTTCCGCGTATACCTGCCGCACCTTCAGGTCGGACCGCATGCCAACCCAGAGTATCCGTCCTTCCGTGCCGACTCCCAGATCTGCTGCCCGGACCACCACGCCCCGCAGACTGATCCCGGCAAAGCGCAGCCAGGAGACGTTGGTCTGGCCGAATGTCGGAAGAATGAACGGCATGGTTCGCCCGGCCTGGCGGAGCGTTCCGATCACACGGTTGCGTTCTCGTCGAATGGTCTTCGCCGTCCCATCAAGCTCGGCCCAGTGCACCGGATCGGCGAAATCTTCAATCTCCCGGATACGCCGGTCCGGAGGATCTGGCATCTCACGTTCTTCACCGAACACGGTCACCTCGTTGGCCACGACGTGAACCCCTTCTCGTCCGCCCGTGATCCCGCGCCCGCGCACGCGCCGACCCGGTTGGATCAGCGCGTTGCTCTCTTGAGCGTAAGTTGCGAAGGCGCCGCCTTCACCCTGAATGAACAGCAATTGGCGACTGCGCACCCGGCCAACCACCACTCCGTTCACCTCTACCTGTCGTCCCAGGGATGTTCCCGAACGGGCAACCTTGCGCAACTCAATGACGTCTCGGATCGGCCCGGATGAGTTCTGGGCAATCCCATTGATGGAGGAACCGAACAGGAATAGAGCGAGCACCAGGACCACTGGTTGTGCCCCGCAGCCGATCTGCCGATTCGACATTTGTCTGTCTGGTCACCATGAAACTCCCCCCCGGCGCTTTTTGACGCAAAAACCTAAGAACCGCGGGAACGATAGCGGCAAATGCTGATAATTCAGTTAAGAAATTCCTGATTGTACTGAAGACGACGTCCTACGCCGATTCACCACCCTGAATTACCTCGAGTCCCCGAGCCCCCAACTGTGCCACAAACTCCGCCGGCGCCTGCCGGTCGGTCACGATCGTGTCCACGTCGTCAAAGCCGCACAGTCGGGTCAAAGACTGACGCTCGAACTTCGTGTGATCGACGCAGAAGATCACGCGTTTGGCAGCGCGAATCATTGCCAGCTGGATGTCGATGAGCAGAACGTGGGAATTGCTGATACCCTGGTCGGTGATGCCGCCCGCACCCATTACGGCCACATCCGCGCTGATCTCGGAGAAAGCCCGGTTTGCCAACGGTCCGACCATCACGCCCAGGCGCGGATAGATCACCCCCCCGGACACGATCACCTCCACCTGGTGATTTGCCGCGTAGTGCTCGGCGATCGGCAGCGAGTTGGTGACGATGTGCGGGGTCTTTGGTTCGAGGTATTTCGCCGCGTGGTAAACGGTCGAACCGGCATCCATGATCACGGTCTGGTTCGGCTGGATCAGCTCTGCGACCGCTCGACCGATTGCTTCCTTCTCGTTGAACTGATGCACGTCCCGCGAGGCGAAGGCGAACTCATCGGACTCCGGATTCACCAGGCGCGCACCACCGTGGGTGCGTCTCACCTTACCCGAGTCTTCGAGGCTCGTGACGTCGCGCCGCACCGTGCTCACGGATACGTCGAGTTGCGTGGACAGATCGTCCAACGAGGCGAATTCCACCTTTTGCAGGTATTCGAAGATCTTTTTTTTTCGTTCTTCCGTGGTCACGAGGCGCCATTTAATGCGAGATGTCGGCTGTTTCTTCAAGAACAGGCTTTGGTTTCAGCCGACGGGGTCGCTATAAGTTCCGCCTCCCATGGCTGACCAAAACGCCCGAAATCCAAACCTGCCGGCGTCGGCACTCTATTGGGGAGCCGTGCTTTGCTTTCTCGTTTCCGGGGTGGCGGGACTGGTCTATCAGGTGGTTTGGATGCGCTACCTCGGTCTGTTCCTCGGGCACACGAGCTACGCCATCGTCGCCGTGCTGGCTTCATTCATGGGTGGGCTCGCGATCGGTAACGCCGTGCTCGGCCGCATGGCCGACCGCACCGCCAAGCCGCTTGCTCTGTACGGCTGGCTAGAACTCCTGATCGCCGCCTATGCCTTCCTGTTTCCGGTCTACTTTGAGCTGCTGTACGACACTTACGTCCATCTCGCCACCGGCATGGAAGCAGGCGGCACGGCCTCACGACTGTTGAAATTCGGATTCGCCGTTTTCTCGGTCACCACTCCGGCGGTCTTGATGGGCGGCACTCTGCCGATTCTCACGCGCACCTTGACCCGTGGCTTGGGCGAACTGCAGGCGAAGGTATCAACGCTCTACTTCATCAACAGCGCCGGCGCCGTCGTGGGCGTGATCATCGGCCACTTCTGGCTGGTGCCCGGGTATGGACTCGAAACGACGGTCTTCATCGGCGGCGGGTTGAATGCGATTGTCGGAATGGTCGCCTTAGGCTTGAGTGTGCAGGCTGGAGAAGGGAACGATCAAGAGACGGCTGCACAGGAACAAAAGGAAGACGATTCCGCGGTGACCTTCACGCCGCTGGAACATCGGATGGCCGTCATAGGCATCGGTGTGTCCGGGTTCTGTGCCATGCTGTACGAGGTGGCCTGGACGCGGTTGCTCGCGTTGGCGGTGGGATCCAGTTCAGACGCCTACGCCTTGATGCTGATCACCTTCATCACGGGGATTGCGATCGGTGCGTGGATTGTCGGGCGATTGCCGGAGCGTCGGTGCGGCATGAAACTGTTCGGCTGGCTCGAAGTGGCCGTGGGCGGATCCACCATGGCGATGATGTTCTGTTATCACTATCTGCCGTACCTGTTTCTGCGGGTGAGCGGCTGGATTGCGCGCGACGAAGCCAACTACGCGATCTATCAGGTCGTCAGCCGCATCGCGACCGCCAACGTGAAGAGCTCCGGTCGCTCAGTCGGTATCGTGTTCTCCGTGAACACCTTGGGCACCGTGATCGGAACGGTGCTGACCGGCTTCTGGTTGCTGCCGCAACTCGGTCTGGCGCGCACGCTTGCCTTGGGCAATGCCTTCAATCTCTGTCTCGGTGTCGCGATTCTGTTGCGCAACAACAGGCCGCTCTTCCCGCGGATCATCGCCCCCGGTTCCCTCGCCGGAGCGATCCTCGTCGTGGTGGTTGCCGGCCACCTGCTCGACCGGCGCTGGCAGCAGACCTTCTCGATGGGACATTGGCGCTGGAAGGAGGCACCCGGGAGCTACGCAGAATTCAAGTCCATGATCGGGGGGGCATTGACCAAGTTCTACCGGGATGGCGCGGACTCGTCGGTATCCATCCAGGAGGTGCGCGGGCCCGTGTCGACGAATCTGTTCCTCACGGTGAACGGCAAGTCCGATGCCTCGACTTCGGGTGACATGGCGACGCAGATGATGCTTGGTCATGTTCCCGCCCTCCTGCATCCGAACCCCAAATCCGTGCTTATTATCGGACTGGGCAGTGGCGTGACTGCCGGATCGGTTTTGCAACATCCGGACGTGGAGAGCGTCGAGGTAGTCGAGATGTCACCCGATGTGATTCGCGCGGCCGCCTTTTTCCGCGATCACAATCACGACGCCCTCAACCATTCGCGACTCAAACTGATTCACGAGGACGCCAAGGCCCATTTGCTGACCGCTGGTCGGACGTACGATCTCATCATCAGCGAACCTTCCAATCCATGGATGGCCGGAGTTGCCGGCGTGTTCACCCGCGAGTACTTTGCATCCTGCCGCAAGCACCTGAATCCGGGCGGTCTGATGGTGCAGTGGTTTCATCGCTACGAGGCGAGCGACGAGACTTTCGAAACCGTCGCCGCCACGTTTTCGGAGGCCTATCCCAACTCTTCGCTCTGGCAGGGCAGCGGACGGGATGTGATCTTTGTCGGGACGGCGACGGATGCAACCGCGTTCGACGTGAAACGCGTTGTCGAACGGTTCAACCTTCCCTCGGTGCGCGCGGATTTGGATCGAATCGGGATGGATCGTCCGTCGGTTTTCTTGGCCACCCAGATCATGCCCTTTGGTGATGTGCCGTATATCGCGAGACCGGGAACTCCGCTGCACAGCGACTACTTCCCGATCTTGGAACACCTCGGCCAACGCGGCTTCTTCGCCCGCAAGGACAGCGAGCTGGTTCATCGTTTCGATCAGCGCATGCAGACGCGGGCCAGAATGCTCTTCCAGAAACTGGCGGACAAGACTCCGGTGGTTCTCGACGACATCCGTGCCATCGCACGCTACAGCCGGCAATGGCGCATCCTTCCCGATGCCGTACAGGTTTCACTGTTGGAGCGCTGGCGGGAGCTGGCGCCGGACGATCCGCTGCAGGGCTTTCATCGCGTGCAGGTTGAAGATCCGGCGGGACAGGATTGCGATCTTCTTCGCCTGTTCAAATGGCGTGCCGGGTCCAACAACGTCGGCACCATTCCACTCTCGACTGGTTCCGTCTCCGAATACGCGAGGCGTTGCATGAGCGTGTATCGCAAGCGCAGGTCGATGTTCCACCGACCGGACACCACGGAACTGGAACTGCTTTGCGAGAAGACCGCGCAGATTGATCCCGTCAATCAGCGCGTTTACCATGCCTACGTAGCGGAGCTGTTGTGGGATCGTGGCGCCGGCGAAGCCGCAAATCGTTGGGCTGAACGCGCCTTCGGTCAGATCGGTGGACCGCACGCCAATGCGTCCTTCGAATTGGACTGGTTCGCCGCGAAGAAAGCCCTCGCTATCATGATCGAGCACCAACTCACCCAAGGTTCCATCAACGGAGCCGCCGCGGTAGTTGACGCGGCGATCCAGATGGGGCACATCGATCTCTCGCACCGGGTGGTGGATGACATCGTGCTGGAGACGGCCGTTCGACGAGTGCGAGCAGCGCGTCGAGACTGACGCGACCCTACTCTCAAGTTAATGCCACGTTCTTCTGTCGTTTCTTTGCGAGGAACTCCGACAAGACGCGGTGATTGATCGGGGCTCGCCCGAAGGACCAACGCGACTCCGTCCGGTGATACGCGTAGCGATCGAGTTCCATCTGTCGGTTGAATACGTACACGCTGCTCCATTCCCCGGAACCGTATGACACCAGGTGCGGACGCATGCGAATCTTCAGCACCTTCCATTCCGACTTGGGATCGATTCCCCTTCCTCGTCGTGTTCTCTCCCGCATCAATTCGATCAGCAGTCGAGAGCTGCTTTCCTCCGCCATTCCCCGCGCAAAAGCCTCGGTGAAGGCGGTCGCAATATGGACGCAGCAGAGTCTCAGATCGTAGTCTTTGAATCCGCGCCGGTTCCCGAACCAACCTGGACAAGAGCAGATTTGACGAGCGAGATCGACGTCGTAAGAACCGCGTGATCCTTCCGCGGCAACCTGCTGAATGAGGTCGATGCGGGGCAGCTTCAGGTCTTCAATTCTTACTGCTGCCTCCGGTATCTCCGCTTCTGTCGGCGGCGGCGCGGCGGCACGGAAGGACTGCCGTTCGATTTCGGCCACAATTCGTCCGAGACGCGCCTGCTCTGGTTCGGCAAGTTCGCCGGAACGGAAGATTTCGCACAGATTCGCAAAGAGTGGTTCACCCGGCCAGGCGTGTCGCGCCTCCCGGTTGTCGTTGAGAAACTCGGCGAGGTGAAACACCTCCTGCCGTGTCGCATTTCCAGAGCCCGCGAAACCGCGCAGCAATCCGATCGTATCCCCGTGTGGCTCCTCCCCTGACGGCAAAGCCCACCCCGAGAGATCCTCCCCAAAGGGAGATTTCAAGAATTCTTCCATAGTTCAGTTTTTCAGACGTTCCTTGGCTGCCTGTTGGGGCTTTAGAAGACAAAGCTCAGACGGCCGCGCGGGCGGGGCATTCAATCGAGATGAAATTGTGGCAAGATTTAACTCCAGGCCTCTCCGGTCGGGTAGACATGGCGGGCGAGCGAATCCGCTTTCATCTCGATACTGTAGCCGGGTTTGGAAGGTGCGAAATAACGACCCTGGTTGATGCGACAGGGATCGTAGAAATGTTCATGCAGATGATCGACGTATTCGATCATGCGATTTACCATGCTGCCGCTCACCGCCACGAAGTCGAACATCGAGAGGTGTTGCACATACTCACAAAGGCCGACACCGCCACCATGTGGGCAGACCGGGATACCGAAGCGGTTGGCCAGCAGCAGGACTGCGATGACCTCATTCACGCCACCCATCCGGCAGGCGTCGATCTGGCAGAAGTCGATCGCCTCGGCCTGCATGAACTGTTTGAACATGATCCGGTTGTGACAATGCTCGCCGGTGGCCAACTTGACCGGCGCGATCGCTTCCGAGATCGCCTGGTGTCCGCCGATGTCATCCGGTGAGGTCGGTTCCTCGATCCAATGCGGATTGAAACGCTTGAGTATCTTCATCCAACCGATCGCCTGCGGCACCTCCCACACCTGGTTGGCATCCATCATCAACAGACGTTCGTCCCCAATCTCCTCCCGGATGATTTCCGCTCGCCGCACGTCATCCTGCATATCGCGTCCGACCTTTATCTTCAGTGCCGTCCAACCTTCCGCGATTGCCTCGCGACACAGGCGGCGGATCTTGTCATCGCTGTAGCCGAGCCAGCCGGCCGAAGTGGTGTAGGCCGGGTAGCCCTTGGTCAACAATTCCTTCTCCCGTTCTTCCTTGCCCTCCACCTTGTCCTCCAACAACGCCTTCGCTTCCGCGGGTGTCAGCGCGTCGTGCATGTGACGAAAATCAACGCACGCCACGATCTGGTCCGGCGTGAGATCGGACAGGAGTTTCCACAACGGCTTCTTCACCACCTTGCCCCAAAGGTCCCAAAGGGCGTTGATCACCGCCGCGGTCGCCATGTGAATCACGCCCTTCTCCGGTCCCAGCCAGCGCAGTTGACTGTCACCAACCAGTTCCCGCCAGAAAGCCCCCGGATTGCTGGTGAAGTCCCGGAAATCCTTGCCTTCCACCATTCCCTTGAGCGCCTCCACAGCCGCCACACAGATTTCGTTGCCGCGCCCGATGGTGAACGTCAGGCCGTGGCCCTCCAAGGCCGGGTCGCTGGTTTTCAGAATCACATAGGCTGCCGAGTAGTCCGGGTCCGGATTCATCGCGTCCGATCCGTCGAGGGATTTCGAGGTGGGAAAACGAATGTCGATCGCCTCGACCTTCTCAATCTTCAATGACATGCGCTGCAAGCAATAGCAGCCGGCGCATCAGTCTTCAAATATATCGTCGTAGTCGTCTTCGTTCTCCGGCTTGAGGTAGATGTCCGCCGGGAACTCGCCCACGATCTTGCTGATGAAATTGTAGCGCCGATTCTCGGGGAGCAAGGGCTGCGCCGCCTTGAATCCCTGCCGCGCCGAGACGTTGGCGAACACCTCCGCCAGCTTGGCCCTAGCCTTCGTGAACCGTCCTTCACTCGCCTCGTCGGATTCGTCGTGATCCTCGCGGTGCTGATCCTTGTCCGCGACGTGCCAGGCAAAGGTGTCGATCGTGCCCTCGACGTCCATCTGTTCATACACGAAAAAGAACCGCTCCTCCTTCTCCCCCC
>JAYPXF010000026.1:24581-37703 GCA_038154405.1 Verrucomicrobiales bacterium
CCCCATTCCTGGCCCGACAGGGTTTCGGTGTTGCGGAAGCGTTCCCGGATCAGGTGCGTAATGAATTCGGTCATCTTTTCACGCCATGAATCCTGGGCCGCCTTGATCGCCTTCTCGGCCGGCGGGGAGTCGCCGCTACGTGAAGCAATCCGCCGCACTTCGTCCGCAGTGATGGTTCCCCGGGTCAGGCGCCAGTCCATCAGTTTGGAATAGCCGGTCACATAGGCGTCCTCGAAGCCGTTGCGATTTACGGACAGCGCGCCGCGCGAACCGCGGCGGGCAATCAGTGCCTCATGAACCTCGATGACCGCGATCGGGTTGCCGTTGAGGTCCACCCGGATATTCGTGATGGGAGCGAACTCCGGTCGATCCAATCCGTCGTCCGGTGCGCTGCTCATGGTCAGCCGGTTGTTGTCGTCGAAATCGCAGAACACATCGGCCACCACCTTGCCGGATTCGTGCTGCTCGTAGATCGCCGCGTAGGTGTTCGTGTTCGCGTTGGCAAATCCCCGCAATGCAATGTTGTCCAGCTGCGGAATGACAAAGTCGCCGGACTGCTCATAGCCGAGTCGCTTGAGTTCCTTGCTGATCTTTTTGATGACGCGTTTGTCGCGCCAGGCCACATCGTCGTCCTCCGAAAGGGAAATTCGAAACGGCGGTACCTCGGTCGAAACCCCGCCAAACAACTCACCGATACCCGTGGCGAGCTTGCGCAACTTTCGGCTGAACCACCAGCGATCAAAGATCGCCGTCACCAGAATTCCGACCGCGAAGCCGGCACCGATCAGGTAGAGATTCATGATGGCGAGACGATACGGTCAGTGCCAGAGAGCGGCTAGAAAAATAGCGACGACATATGCTCCGGCTCGCCGGAGCGTAATCAGTGATCAGTCATCGGCAATCAGAAGTCTGTTCGAGAACGCGACCGAATCGAGCGCCAACGCACTGATTACCGATCACGGAATACTCTCCTGATCTCTGTCCGTTAAACAAAAAAGTGCCCGACCAACAGACGCCAAGGAGGTGGGGGTGGGGAACCCCTCTGAAGAAACGTGCTGCCAATCAGGCGCTGCGACCTTACCGCCCGGAGACCCTCTGCCAAGCCCCGAAATGAATATCTTTCATAAATCCGTACGGATACGAAGAATTATGCGCATCCGGGCTGTGTTATCAAAGAATTACATATGCTACAAGCGTATGTAATCAAGAGTGGTGCCGTGTTGTCCGAGGGGTTGCGGCTCAGTTCTTTGCTGAGAGTTCTTTCAACCGGTTCTCCAAGGCGCGCTTGATGACCTTGAAGAGCTGTTGATTCTTCTTCTCTGCCTGATCCAGGCGGGTGTTGATCTGCTCCAGCTGGGCCTTGAGTTTGGCCGCATCCTTCTCCTTCTTGATGGTGGCGGTGAACTGACGGGCGAAGGGTTTCTGTTGCGCGGTGAGCCCGGCGAATTCCGGATCTTCCTTGCTGCCGGCCTTGCGAGTGTAACTCGCCACGGAACGGTTGTTCTTCACGAGATACTCCTTGGCGACACGCTGGATGTCTTCCGGCTCCACCGCCTGGATGCGGGGTCCGGCTTCGTTGAATTCCTGCCAGCGCCCCATGCCCTCGTAGCGCATCAGCTGCTGCATGATGGCGTGGCTGTGGCTGAGCTTGCGGTATTCCGATGCTGCAAAATTGTTTTTCACCTTCTGCAATTCGCGCGCGGGCAGGGGCTCGTTCTTGATCTTTTCGATCTCCTCCAGCACCGCCTTCTCCACATCGGCGGGCGTTTTGCCCTCGGCGGCCTCGCCGCCAATGGTGAAGATGCCGCCATACTTGAGCGTGTAGTTTCCGGCGAAGGTGTCGGTGGCGATCTTGTCCTTCACGATCAGGCGCTTGTAGAGCCGTCCGGTGCGCGTGGACATGAGTTGGGACAACACGCGGAGCGGGTAGGTGTCCGGATGACCGAAGGCCGGTGTGTGATACATTAGGTCCACCTGCGGATTCGCATCCGCCTCGCCGTTGAGGCGTTTCTCGCCGGCCTGCTTGATCTCGGTGGTCACCACATCCGGCACGGGCTTCGTGCCCTTCGGGATGCGGGAGAAGTAGCGGTTGATCAGCCGGAAACAGTTCTGCCACTTGAAGTCACCGACCAACACCAGCGTGATGTTTTCCGGCGCATAGTAGGTGGCATAGAACTCATCGGCCTGCGCCTTGGTGATGGCGGGAATGTCCGATGGCCAGCCGACGGTTGGCCAGCTGTAGGGATGCGATTCCCAGAACATCGCCCAGAAGGATTCGTTCAAACGGCCCAGCGGCGTCGACTCCGTCCGCATCCGTCGCTCTTCGAACACCACGTCGCGCTCGGCGTAGAACTCCCGGAAAACCGGCTGGATCATGCGTTCGGATTCCATCCACATCCACAGCTCCAGTTTGTTGGCGGGAACCGTGATGAAATACGCGGTCATGTCCATGCTGGTATAGGCATTCATCATGGAGCCGCCGTTGCTCGTGTAGATGCGGTCGAACTCATTCTTCACGAGCACTTTCCGGTGTTCCTCGACCAGCTTCTTGAATTCCTTCTCCAATTCGCGGTAGCGCGCGGTCTGCTGCTCGGGATCCTGCGGGTTCTTGATCTCGCCATAGCGAGCCAGCTGCCGCATGTTCGCCTCCTCGCGACGCATCAGTTCGCGGACGCGTTCCTGTTCCTCGATGATCTCCCGGTCCTTCGCGTAGTCCTTCGTGCCGAGCACGGGCGTGCCCTTGAAGAGCATGTGTTCGAAGAGATGCGCAATGCCGGTCATGCCCGGACGTTCGTTGGCACTGCCGACCTTCACCACCCAGCCACCGGCAATACTGGGCGCATCGTTACGTTCGACCATCAGGACCTTCAATCCGTTGGCGAGCTTCTTCTCAATGACCTGGAGTTTTTGCGCGGACGCCGAGAAAGGAAGGAGGAAAGCGCCTGTCAGGAGCGCGAGCAAGGGAAAGGGTTTCATGTTCATGACGCTGGGAACTGCCGTTGAATCGAGCGACAACAACTGCCCCAATTCTTCCGTCGAGTCAATTCCCGGCCCACATCGGATGCGCCTGCGAGCGCTCGTTGCACATTCTTCACTCTGCATTTCCTTCTAGCCGCGAAGAACGAAATGGGTGTACAACTCGAGACGAATCGTGCAGACAATTCGTCCAACCATCATCCGCCTTTGCGTCCTCATCATCGGGCTTGCACCGATCGTTTCGGTGTTTGGCCAGGGACTGATCCAATTGCCGCGGGCCGGGCAACCGGGGCGGATCACTTCTCCACAGTCCCCGGTCTCGCCGCGACAACCGCAATCCCCCAAGAACGCGGCGACCGGGCAACCGCTCTTTCAGCAGGCCCTGTTGCCCCCGCAGGTCACCCTGAAGACCAATCTCCTCAGCAATCGCAATCCCGGTCCGGCCCTCAACAACACCCAGACCAATGCCGGTCCGAAGGATGTGAATGTCGACACCGTGCTCGCCAAGTTCCTCGAAACCCAGGGCGACTTCTCCGCCTTTGGTGATATGGAAATCCGTCGTACCAACAATACCGGCAAGGCTGACTACCAACATTTTCCCTTCACTTTCAGCGTGCTTGAAGGTCGCATCCGCACGGAACTGGATCTGCGTAATGTACCCAAGAAATTCGACGGCTCAGGCGGCCTTTCCGCTCTGCGTCAGATCGGCATAGGCCGCATCGTCAGCGTGACCTTGCCGCAATTGCGCTCCGTGCATGTCATTTTTCCCAGCGCAGAATCCTACGTGTCCAAGTCCCTCGAGATCGAGGATAGCCCCGGCTCGATGCGCATCGAGAAAAGCCTGGCCGGACGCGAGCAGCTCAATGGCCGACCCTTTGACAAGTACGCCTGCAATCTGGACTTCATCTCCGGCGACAAGGTTCCGGTCGAGATGTGGCAGGTCCCGGGTGCAACCAATCGCCCGGTCTTTCTGCGCATCCATCAGACGGGATCGTCAGTCACCGTGCGATTTCGGATCATCCGACCGGGCAAGATTCCGGAGGAATTGTTCGACACGCCCAAGGAGTTTTCCAAGTACGCCGACATGGGTTACCTCATGCAGGCCGCCTCCGCTCGCCACGAGGCCTCTCAGTCCGGCAGGCCCGTCCGTAGCCGTCCTCAAGTCATCATGCCAAATCGTGGAGGCTCGTTTCTGAACGGGCGCTGACGCGATCACCACGATCCAGGGGGAGGATTTTGGAAACATGATCCGCGAGGCAGAATCTGAGAGAGCCCCTGCGACAACTCGCGCTGTACCGAATGTGGTTGCGAATTCCCCTGTTCGGAGATGGTTCGGTTGTCATCTTGCAAACCACGCTTTGTACAAAAGCTTCAGGAAGGCACGACCTGGCCCAATGTCGATGAAGCCCGACGCGAACACATAGCTGTCGAGAATTCTCTGCGGCATTGGAGCTTCCTTTTCGCGGCGGCCGGAACGGCCTTTGCCCTCACTGACAGGTATAAGGAAATACGCGCCGCAACCGCACACTTGAACCTGCGTCGCAGATACTTGCTCAGCTGGACGGCTGGTGCCGGATTGACGGTGTTGTTCATCTTTTTGATCACACCGGTCGTCCGCAGCTGGCTACCAGTTCTTTGGCGATGGGATTGACGCGATACTCACGCCATGCCTCGTTCGCCGAAAACGGAAGCCGCGCTGCCGATCGGAGCCTATTGTGACCGATGCGTTCGCAGTTATCCCTTCTCCGAGATGATCGAACTGGCGGCTTCGGACGTGTGTGTCGACTGCAAACCGCTGATCGTGCAGATGCTGCGGGAAGGCTCGCAGTACGAGATGGAGAAGGATCTGCTTCTGCTGCGTCGAACTGAACGCGCGCTGCGTGAGATTGGCCTCATCGACATGGCCATCGGTGGCGGCCTGATAGCCGTGACGATC
Organism: Verrucomicrobiales bacterium; assembly: GCA_038154405.1. GTDB lineage: Bacteria > Verrucomicrobiota > Verrucomicrobiia > Limisphaerales > JAYPXF01. Next base: position 29,494 of record JAYPXF010000026.1, read on the forward strand.
GCCGCCTTTGTGGAAATATCAAAACGTTTTGGGGCCTCGAATCTCAACTTCGAGATCTCCGCAGGAGTGCCGGTGTTCTGTTTCATTCCCGCCTCCGTCGGGTCCCTGTTCCTCCACTCAGCGTGGACCTTGTACAATCTGAACGGGCGCTTGCGGTTCTCCGTCAACCTGACGACATCAATCTTGTTTGTCGGAACGGTTCCATCGGGCGTGCTTGCTACGACCGCTGTCGGTATCTTCGGAGCCGTTGTTTTGCTCAAGCTTCGGACCAACGATGTCAAACGCGTGTTGACCGACGAATACCGGGAGTTCGCCCGGCAGAATTCGCACATGCCATGGAGGCAGCGGTTGTTTCATTTGATCGCCGCCCAGTTTCCCGGGCTCTTGATGTTTGTGTTGTCAGCATTATGGCTGGTCGGCTGGACGCGGATCTTTCGACAAGGCGCCATTGTCTGTGAATTGATTGTAGCATATGGCATTGTTTTGATTTGCGCATCTGGCTCGAATTTTTTTTGCAGATCGCGTCCAATACGGTTCCAGTCTGCCTGTAGTCTTATGATCATGCGCCGTCTCTACCTCATCGCAGCTCTGCTCGTTGCAGCTTCGTCGCGCACGCTTGCGATTGATGGTATGGCGTACTTCGAATCAAAGGTTCGGCCGATTCTGGTTTCCCGTTGCTACGACTGTCACTCTGAGGCGGTCGAGAAACAAAAGGGCGGGCTTTGGCTCGACCGGCGTGCCGGGTGGCAACAAGGCGGCGACAGCGGTCCGGCACTGGTTCCCGGTCAGCCAGACCAAAGCCTTGTGATCGAGTCGATCCGCTACCTCAACGAGGATCTGCAGATGCCGCCCAAGGCCAAGCTGCCTGCTTCTGAATTGAAGATCCTAGAACGGTGGGTGGCCATGGGCGCGCCGGATCCGCGCGATGCGGAATTCGCCGGAGCCGTGCGGAAGCAGGAGATCGACTTTGAAGCGGCGAGAAAGAGTTGGGCCTTCCGCCAGCATACCCAACCGAAGGTGCCCTCAGTTGAGCAGGGTGACTGGGCGGCGGGACCGATCGATCGATTCATCCTCGCCGGGCTGGAAAAGGAGAATCAAGGACCGGCGCAAGATGCTTCTCCCAATGCGCTCATCCGACGCCTGCATTTTGATCTCACCGGCCTGCCTCCAACCGCGGAAGAGGTCGCGGCATTCGTGAAGGACCCATCCATTGAAGCCTACCGGCGGGTGGTGGATGATTTGTTGTCACGCCAGACCTTCGGCGAGAAGTGGGGGCGCCATTGGCTCGATGTCGCCCGCTATTCGGATTCCAACGGTGGTGATCGCAACTTCACCTACCACCAAGCCTGGCGCTATCGGAATTACGTCATCGAGTCGTTCAATGATGACCGGTCGTATTATGAATTCGTCCGCCAACAACTCGCCGGCGATCTGCTGCCCGCCAAGGATGACCGGCAGCGTCGCGAACAGATTGTTGCCTCCGGCTACCTGGCACTGGGCCCCAAGATGCTCACCGAACGCGACAAGGAAAAGCTGCGGCTCGATGTTGCTGACGAGCAGGTGGACACCATCGGCAGATCCCTGCTGGGCCTGACCATGGGTTGCGCTCGATGTCATGATCACAAGTTTGATCCGGTTTCGCAGGAAGACTACTACGCGATGACGGGCATCTTTCGCTCGACCCAGGTTGTGCTTGGAACTCGCAACGGCTGCGTGAATGTGGCCAGTTGGGTCGTTCGTCCGTTGCCCGTTGAGGAATCCAAACGTGCGGAATTGCAGAACAAGATCGAGCGCATGGAACTCGCCATGCGGCTCACGGTGGACAACCAGTTCAGGAAAGCCGCCGGCGGGAAGATGGCCAATCTCGATCTGCCGCTGGGCGGGATCATTTACGACGAAGCCGATGCCGAACTCACCGGCGCGTGGCGCAAGTCGACCTTGAACGACAACCGCTTCGGCAAGGGCTACGTCGTCTACGATCAGAACACCGGCCCCAGCAAGGCGGTCTTCCGCGCGAGCCTGCCAAAGAATGGCGAGTATGAAGTGCGCGTCGCCTACAGCTCCGGCAATACGCGCGTGGAAAACGTGCCGATCACCATCGAAGCCTGGCACGAGATCAAGCACCTGGAACTCGACCAACGAAAGAAACCCGAGATCGCCGGATTGTTTCAACCCGTCGGCCGCTTCAGGTTTGAGAAAGGTGGCCGCGCCAATGTCATCATCAGTTCCGAGGGAACGGAGGGACAATTCATCATCCTCGATGCCATCCAGTTCATCCCGGTTGCGGACATCGAACACGAAGCCAATGCCCTGGCTTCGGCAAAGAAGCAGGATGACAAGGCCCCGAAGTCGCTCTTTGAATTGTCCAGTGGCGAGGTCAAGAAAGTGCTGACGTCGCTCATTGGCGAGCTCAAGAAAGCCGATGTCGCGATTGCCCCGCGCGAAGCAGTTGATGCCGGCGACATTCACCTGCGGGTCCGCGGCGAAGTCGGTCAGCTTGGCAAGATGGTCGCACGCAATTTTCCACAGGCCCTTCATGCCGGATCCGCTCCGGAGATTTCGGCCGGGCAAAGCGGTCGCCTCGAATTCGCCGAGTGGATCACCAATCACGACAACGCGTTGCTCGACCGCGTGATCGTTAACCGCGTCTGGCACCATTTGTTCGGCCGCGGCATCGTTGCCAGCGTCGATAATTTCGGAGCGCTCGGAGCCAAACCCACGCATCCCGGATTGCTGGATTGGCTGGCGACCCGGTTTCGTCAGAACGACGGATCCATCAAGGGAATCATCCGACAGCTCGTCTTGTCCCATGCCTATCGTCTCGCGTCCCAGGCGCCGGCCGCGCTTGAGAAGGCCGATCCGGAGAACGAACTGTTCGGCCGACAGAACCGTCGTCGTCTCACCGCCGAGGAGATCCGCGACAGTGTCATCTTCCTGGCTGGCCGTCTGGACACGAAACCCGGCACCAACACCTCGCTCAAGTACGGCACGGATCTGGACAAGCCAATGTCCTTCGCCAAGGACACCCTGCGAACTGTTTACCTCCCCATCGCGCGCAACAATCCGGTGGCCGAACTCGCCCTGTTTGACGTGGCCAATCCGGATCTCGTCAGTGGCAACCGCGCCGCCACCACCGTTCCGACTCAGGCCTTGTATCTGATGAACAACGACTTCTTCCTGAACCAGGCCCGGAAGATTGCCCAGAGCGTGGCATCGGAGAAGGACGAGGATTCCCGGATCAGACAGCTCTACCAAAAGGTTCTCAACCGGCCCGCCGGCTACCTTGACATCAAACGAGCCAAGGAGTTCCTCAACGTCTTCAGTGCCGACACCAGACCCGAGGAGGCACTCGGCCACTTCGCCCATTTGCTGCTTGTCTCCACCGAATTCCTCTTTCTTGATTGAACTGACATGAATCCAACCTCGACCGCCTGCAAGAATTATGACGCTCCGGCCATGACGCGTCGCGATGCACTGAAGCGCGCGGCCTGCGGATTCGGTTCTCTCGCGCTCGCCGGTATGGCGCACGCCGACCGTGCCCATCACCCCATCCGCGCCAGACGGGTGATCATGCTGTTCATGCATGGCGGCCCCTCCCAGGTGGACACCTTCGATTACAAGGACGTTCTGCAGAAACGCGATGGCGAACGTCTGCCTGTCGCGCCGGCCAAGAACCTCGCCCCGGACGCCACCAATCGCGCGCTCCTGCTCGGTTCTCCGTGGTCCTTCAAACGCCACGGTCAATCCGGGCTTTGGTGCAGTGAACTGTTCCCACATCTCGCCCGTCGCATGGATGACATTTGTGTTCTCCGCTCGATGCAGAGCAAGGGGCAGTCACACGGGCAGGCGGTCTGCATGCTGCACACCGGCACGGACAACTTTGTTCGCCCCTCCGTCGGTTCTTGGGTCAGCTACGGACTGGGACGCGAGAACGACAATCTGCCGGGTTTCGTCAGCATCAGCCCTTCCGCCTCCCACGGCGGACCGCGCAATTACGGCCCCGCGTTTCTGCCTGCCGAACATCAGGCGACCACCATTGGGGCCAACGGCAAGCTCGACAAGAAAGCCACGTTTCAGTTTCTGAAATCCGGTTCCGCCGCCGACCTGCAACGGCGCAAGTTGAACCTCCTCCGGGCGATGAATGAAGATCATTTGCAGCGGACGAAGCACGCGCCGGTCGAGGGCCTCATCAAGTCGATGGAACTCGCCTTTCGCATGCAGAGCGCCGCGCCTCCGGTCATTGATACCTTCGACGAACCGGACCATGTACGCGAGCTTTACGGTATCGGCACGAAAGAGACCGACACCTACGGCCGTCAATGCCTCCTGGCCCGTCGCTTTGCTGAAGCCGGTGTGCGCTACATCCAGGTCAGCACCCCCAATGTGTGGGATCAGCACAGCAACCTGAAGAAAGGTCACGAAAAGAATTCCAAGGCGGTCGATCAACCGATAGCCGGTCTTTTGACCGACCTCAAGCAACGGGGCATGCTCGACGATACGCTCGTCGTCTGGGGCGGTGAGTTCGGTCGCACGCCCATTGTGCAGGGTGCCAATGGGCGTGATCACAACCCACAGGGCTTCACCATGTGGCTTGCCGGCGGTGGCGTCAAAGGCGGAATGGCCTGGGGTGAGACCGACGAATTCGGTTACTACGCCGTGAAGGACAAGGTGCACATGCACGACCTGCACGCCACCATCCTACACCTGATGGGATTGGATCACCTGCGGCTTACCCATCGCTATGCCGGTCGCGATTTCCGCCTCACCGATGTCTACGGCGAGGTCGTGCACGACATCATGGTCTGACACCTTCGTTGATCAGATCGTGTAGTCGGTGAATTCCGGATCGAATGCCTGGAATGGCGGCGCCAACATCCCGGCCGCGACCGTCTGATTCGTCCCCTGCTCAATCAGGATGAAGGAACCCGTCAGGCGGTTCTGGGTGTAGGCGTCGTAGACCACCGGCTTGGAGGTACGGATTTTGATCTCGCCGATTTCGTTCACGGCAAGTTCCTCGGCGTCCTCAATCGGATCGAACGTTTCGATGTCCACCTTGTAGTCCAGGGACGTGATCATCGCCTGAACCGTCTGCGTTCCCTGCTTGAGGAAATACTTGCGACCCTTCTGCAGCGGCTTCTGATGCATCCAACAGACCTTGCCATGCAGGTCGGAGGCGACGCCGGGCAAATCTTCCATGCCGACGATGATGTCGCCGCGGCTTATGTCGATGTCATCTTCCAACTGAATGGTAACTGACTGCGGACAAAAGGCTTCTTCGAGCGGGCCGTCGTAGGTCCAGATCTCCTTCACGTGGGATTTGAATCCGCTGGGCAGAATCAGCACGGGGTCGCCTTTCTTCACGATGCCGCCGCTGATCTGGCCGCTGAATCCGCGAAAATCATGCATCTTCGCATCACGCGGATTCTCCGGACGATTCACCCATTGCACGGGCATGCGAAACGCGCCCAGGTTCCAGTCGCTCGCGATGTGAACCGTCTCCAGATGCCCCAACAGATTAGGGCCCTGGTACCACGGTGTTTTCTCGGAAGTCGAAACGACGTTGTCTCCGTTCAGCGCGCTGATCGGGATGAACTTCACATCGTGCAAGACGTCGAGTCGCGGAAGGAAACTCTCGATCTCCCGACGGATCTCCATGAAGCGTTCCTCCGACCAATCGACCAGGTCCATCTTGTTCACCGCGATCACGATGTGTGGCGTGCCCAACAAGGCAGAAATGAACGTGTGGCGTCGCGTTTGTTCGATCACACCATGCCGCGCATCCACCAGCACGATGGAGAGATTGGCGGTCGAAGCGCCGGTGACCATATTGCGGGTGTACTGAACGTGGCCGGGCGTATCTGCGATGATGAACTTGCGGCGTGGCGTCGCGAAGTAGCGGTACGCCACATCAATGGTGATACCCTGTTCACGCTCGGCCCGCAGACCGTCAGTCAAATTGGCGAGATTGATTTCACCACCGCCGGTGATGTCGGCAGATCTCTCGAGCGCCTCCATCTGATCCTCCATGATCGACTTGGAATCATAAAGAAGTCGCCCAATCAGGGTGGACTTTCCATCGTCGACGGAACCGCAGGTGTTAAACCTCAGTATTTCGATCGGACTATTAGCAGTTGTTGACATGAAATTCCTTTTTAGAAGTAACCTTGCTTTTTGCGGTCTTCCATCGCGGCTTCGGAAGCCTTGTCGTCGGCGCGAGAACCGCGTTCGGTGACACGGGCGGCGGCGATCTCAGCGATGATGTCGTCGTGGTTGTCGGCTGGGCTTTCGACCATGCCGGTGCTGATGATGTCCCCGATGGTGCGGACGCGAACGACCATTTCCTGCACTTTCTCGCCGTTCTTCGGTGGCACGATGTCGTTGACCGGCAGCCATTGGCCGCCGCGGCGGACGCATTCGCGCTTGTGGCTGAAGTAGATGTTCGGGACCTCCAGCTGTTCCTTGCGGATGTATTCCCAGACGTCCATCTCCGTCCAATTGGAGAGCGGGAACACCCGCATGTGCTCTCCTGGGTTCACGCTGGCGTTGTAAGTGTTCCAGATCTCGGGCCTCTGGTTCTTGGGGTCCCATTGGCCGAAGCCGTCGCGGAACGAGAAGAAACGCTCCTTCGCCCGGGCTTTCTCTTCATCACGACGGGCACCACCAATCGCACAGTCAAACTGATGTTCTTCAATTGCATGCAGCAGCGTGGGAATCTGCAGCTTGTTGCGGCTGATCTCACCGGGTGCCGGAACGGCAATGCCTTCCTTGATCGCATCCTCGACCTTGCGGACGATGAGCTTGGCATTCAGTTCCTTCGCCCGGCGGTCGCGGAACTCGTTCAGTTCCGGAAAATGATGTCCAGTATCGACATTGAGGAATGGCATCGGAAGCTCCGAAGGACGGAATGCTTTTTCCGCCAGTCGCAAGAGGCAGATCGAATCCTTACCGCCGGAGAACATCAGAGTCGGCCGGTCAAACTCGGCGGCGACTTCCCGCATGATGTGAATGGCCTCGGTTTCGAGGTAAGCCAAATGGTCGAGATGATAACTGCTCACTGAAATGCTTTCCTTACTTGTTGACCGGCGCGTGGAGACCGCACTCGCGTTTTTCGTCGGCCTTCACCGGATCGAAGTAGTCCCACTCATTGGGCAGATTGAATTCTTTCAGATACGCCTCCATGTCCTCATCGGTCATGTTGAAGGCGGGGCTGACCTTGACGTCCGTGCCGAAGTGTTGGTCCTCAGAAACGATGTCGAGGTTGGCGCGATTGGGGTTCTGCACCTTGCGTAGACCGGTGATCCAGACCTTCGGCGCCAGTTCCTTCATGCCGCGTTGGAAGGGTTCCAATTTCGTCAACTGGCTGAACTCCTGGAAGGTGTCGTCGTCCGGTGTGGGAATCGCATCACCATGGATCGCGTGCCAATGTGCATGAGTCATCTTGGGCGTGTAGATGGTCACGTTGAGGTTCAACTGGTCGATCACCTCTTGGGCGTGCTGGTAGGTGGCCGGGCGATTCCAGCCACCGTCCATCCACAGGACGGGCATGTCGGCACGGGCCTGCACGCATAGGTGCAGGATCACGGCTTCGTAGGGGCGGAAGTTGGTGGAGACAAGGATGCTGCCGCCACTTTGCTCGACCGCCCAGTTGGCGATCTCCTGAGGTGTCTTGTCGTTGAGAGCGGCGTTGGCCGCTTGGATTTCCGAGGTGGTCATGATGTTTTGCTGACTAAATGTTGTAGTCCGGTGAGGTGGGTTGCTGGACCCGCCCGAAGTTGAGGCGTTCCCAGACGCGTTCGTGTGCGTAGTAAAGTCCGATCTTGGTGAACAGCTCGACAAAGCCGATCGAAAGCGCCCAGGTCAGTTCGCCGGTGATCAACCAGGAGATAAGGATTGTGTCCGCCGTTCCCGTGGCACGCCACGAGATTGCTTTGACCACGCTCCGGTAGTGTTTGTCCTGGCTCACAGCAGCGAACGGAGAAGGGCTTGGGTCAGTTGTTGGCTGCTTCGTTGAGAATGGTTCGGTCGGCCCAGTCACCGAAGCGTTCGCCTTGGTTGCGTTCCTTGGCGAAGCGTTCGAACACGGGACGCAATTCGGTTTCCATGTCGGCGTCCTTGACGCGTTCTTTCCACACCCGGTTCAGGCGCGTGCTGCTTTCATTGCCGCCGAACCACACCTGGTAGGTGCCGGGAGCGAGACCGACAAAGCCGAG